>JAJYMU010000384.1:0-3133 GCA_021786655.1 Bacteroidota bacterium | reverse complement strand
CTCCGATCGAAAGGTTCGAACCGCCAAGGAAATCAACTGCAATTTTTTTCTTAACCGAAAGATTGAATATTTTTTGAACGTCGGCTCGCATTAAACCGGTAGTATAATTTCCAAGCTCGTCATACAAACCTTGTGAAGGATAGTTTTTGTAATTGAGATGAAACCCGGTCTTGATTTCCAAATCATCAAACGATAATTGAGTTATTTCGGCAGAAAAACTGTTCCCTTCTGTGTTAACCGGATCATCAAAAATTTCAGATTCGTCGCCGTAAACAAAATTCAAATCCTTTGCATAATTCGCCACACCGTTGATAATGCTTCGATTTGTAAACTGAAATGACAGACCGGTTGTTTCAGTAATCGATTGAGCAAGCCGAAGGTACGATGCAATTTGCGACAAGGACGAAACATTTCTATCGGTATAATTCTCCGTCACCAGAACATTGTTTGCATCAAGATATGAATACGTTCCGTGCTGAGTCGGGTCCAAGTATTTTTTATAATTGAAACTTCCGCCAGCAATAATTGTAGTCCCCGTTTCAAACCCTTTATTAATCTGAAAGTTGAACGTTCCCTTTAAGTTGTCGAGGATACTAATTTCTTTGTACTTCGTAATACTTGCATTGGGATTCACAGAAAAATATAAGTCATTCCAACTGAACGAATGCCTGTAGTAAGCGGTCAAATCCCAGTAATCGAAATACGTGTAAATATCCTTTCCAATTCTTTGTTCAGCATAAATGCCGTAAGCGGAGTTTTCGTTGTCTTTCCAAGCCGCGAGCTGATGCCAGTAAAAATTTCTTAAAGTGTTACTATTGAAATTGATCAAACTTCCATAATAACCGAGCGACAGAACATCAGTGCTGCGTTCCACACCTAAATCAATAGACGAAATAAAACTTTGTTCCGGAATCAGTGATCGAAAAGGATTGTCGTTGTATTCATGATCTGTAGATAAATTGAAATTCCATTGACCGGACATCTTTCCAAAAGTTAGAACTGTAAGTGCGATAACAATTAATAAATTTTTCATGGCTCATCTTAATGGTTTTAGAAAAGTGGGACTCGCAGTGAGTCCCACTGAAATTGATTATTTACGTCCGCGCATTTTACCGCGAGCATTTGCACCTTGGGTGCCTGTTCCGGTTTGTGTACAGTCTCCAGGTCCGTAACCGGTACCATCCTTAGGGCCAACGCCTGCATTTCCTGTTCCGTTGCCTGGGCCATACCCGCCCTTACCGCTTTTGCCGCCTCTTTTTCCTTTACCGGCATTGTCGTTTATTCCGTCGCCGTTGAGATCAACAAATTTATTTTTTTGAAGTTTTGGACCGGTGTAATCCGGATCAACACCGTTTGGAATTCCGTCGCCGTCATGGTCAGGTGCATTGTCATTATAACCGTCGCCGTTTTTATCGACAAAATTTTTGCCGTGTTGTGTCGGCGGATTTGGATTTTGTGATTGAGCGGAAATGTTTGTGTATGCAATAAATATTGCAATCACCGCTACGAGAGAAATCAGCTTTTTCATTTTTAACCTCTTGATATTAGTTAGTGAATTATGATTACGTGAAAGAGTTATTAAATATTGTGCCAACTATAAACAGTAGAACGCGACGCTTATTCGAAGATTTTTTTTGTATCGAAAAAATATTTCAACTAAACGGTCTAACCGCTCGACCCATAGGGCGATAAATTGGGGGCCCCGGACAAAGAATTAACTGAGTGTTGCGTCCTTCAAAAAGAAAAATCGCGGAGGGATTGAACATCGATTTGACCCAATATTTACTTAGGTAAAATCCTTTTATTTCACTTAGAATCACCGTAATTTTCACGAGTAATTAATAAGTTTTCTTTCATTAGTTTGAGTTTAATATGATTCGTAAAATCAAAATTTTGCTGCCGGTTTGCTTTCTAGTGTTTGTTACTAATTGCGCTTCACAAACAAACGAACCAAAAAGTTCAGCCGATTCAACAGCGATTCCGGGATATCAATTAGTTTGGTCAGATGAATTTAATGGCAACGGATTACCAGACTCGACAAAATGGAGTTACGATGTTGCCGCTCCAGGTTGGGTAAATAATGAGGCTCAGGCATACACGAACAAGAGGCAAGAGAATGCCCGTGTTGAAAATGGAAAACTTATCATTGAAGCTAGGTTGGATAATTTTCAGAATAACCCATATTCATCCGCGCGTCTTGTAACCAAATACCGAGGCGATTGGACATACGGTCGATTTGAAGTCCGCGCAAAACTTCCTTACGGCAAGGGAACATGGCCTGCAATCTGGATGCTTCCAACAGTATGGAATTTGGGTAACGGCGGCTGGCCCGACAACGGTGAAATTGATATTATGGAACATGTCGGTTACGATCAAGGCGTCATTCATGGCTCAACCCACAGCAACATGTACGTCTGGACAAAAGGCACGCAAAAAACCGCGACGATCAAAATTCCGGATTGTTCAACGGCGTTCCATACATATGCAATGGAATGGGATAAAGACTCAATAAAAATGTTTGTTGATAATTCACTTTACTTCACTTCAGTGAATGAAGGAAAAGGATGGCAGTACTGGCCCTTCTTCAAAAATTTCCACTTAATACTTAACCTTGCTATCGGCGGAACTTGGGGAGGCGCTCAAGGAATTGACAACAGTATTTTTCCGCAAAGGATGGAAGTTGAATATGTAAGAGTTTCCACAAAGGTTAATTAGAAAAAGATTCCAGTTTTTCCAACTGAATATAAAGAGCTTACTATCATGTCGCATACAAGCACGCAATTCCGCTCAAAGAAATTCTTTCTCTTATTTTTGGTAATATTTTTTTCTTATCAGTTTAAGAACTATTCACAAACGCTCGAAGAAAGAATTACAGATATCATTTCGAAAATGAGTCTCCAAGAAAAGATTCTACAGCTTCACAAAGAAGGAGCGATGAATACTGCCGACAATACTCGCTTGAATATTCCCGGTTTTGTTATGTCAGATGGACCCCACGGCGTACGGAACGGATTGGCAACTTCATTTCCTGTCGGAATTGGATTAGCGGCTACATGGGATACCAGTTTGGTTCATAGAGTTGGCATTGCGATGGGACAAGAATTCCGCGGAAAAGGAATTCAACAAATGCTCG
>JAJYMU010000304.1 GCA_021786655.1 Bacteroidota bacterium | reverse complement strand
TCATCAATAAAATAACCGCAATCGGACCTTTATACTTTACATAAATATTGCTCATAACTTCATTTCCTTATCAAAACTTTTGCGGTATCGGGCAGACCGAAGGCGCCCTCAGAAACAATTCGATCATCCTTAGTTAAATTATTATCAAGCAATTGAACGACGCTATTGTTCTCAATTCCTTTGCCAACATTAACCTTCACTGCGGTGGAATCGTTAATTAATTTCATCACCCAAAATTTTGACTGTGTTTCATCTGTCATCAAAGCAGATTTCGGAACGGTCAAAGCGTTTGAGAAAGTTTGAACCGGAATTTTCACAATTACGTTTAAGTTTTCGGGCAGGTTTCCGGTTTGAGAAAGCCGGATCAAATATGTCTGCGTCTGCGATGCTTGATCGACACTTGGCAAAACTTTACTGATTATTCCGTTCATCGATTTTCCATCCGGCAGATCTATTGCGCATGTGCTTCCCAATTTTACATTTGACACAGATTGGTAAGGAACATTCAGCCGAATAACGAGAGACGACGGATCGGAAATAACGGCAATCTGTTCGCCGTCGGTTACAAAATCTCCGATGTTATGATTCTGCTCGGTAAACACGCCTGAAGTTTTTGCTCTTATAGTTACAATTCCTTTAAACGAATCCTTTCCTTTGATTGAATCTTTGCCGAGATTAATATCCATCTTGCCATCAGCCGAAGATTCTTTTGTTTGTATCTGCAAAATTTCATCGCCGGCATTTACACCTTCGCCGATCTTCTTAAAAAATTTTACAATGAACCCTTGAAATGTTGCGCGCACAATTTCCTTTTTCTGAAAAATTGTATTGGCGTTCAACTGCAGATAATCGTTTATGTTTTTCAAAGAAGGAGTTGCAACCAAAACCGGAGCGCCGCTTGTTTCATCGGAGGTTTTATCGCTTCCGCCGCCGCAAGAAGAAAGAAGCGCAATCAATAAAGCGGCTGACAAAGCCAAAACGTATCTTGTTTTTTTACTATGTTTCATTTTACCAATTCCAATAATTGTAATTGTTTATTTCAAGCTGGTAATTTATTTCCGTGCTGATGTTGTTTTTTTGAAGATCGATATAGTTTTTGAGAAGAGTTAGATACTCAATCATCGACAGCGAACCCTGCTCAATTTGTTTCTTTGCCAAAGAGATAACCTGCTTGTAATCTTCTAGCTGGCTTTGAAGATTATCAAGAGAATACTTTAGTGATTTGATTTTTTCTAATCCATTCTGCCGCTGCAAAAAAAGATTCTTCTCGAAGTAATCTTTGTTCTGCCGGATAGTTTTTCCAAAGATATCAGTTTGCTGGCGTGTAATATCTCTTTGATTGCCGTCAAAAACCGGCAAAGAGAAATTAATGCCGGCGCTTAACCCAAATTTGCGCTGAATGTTATTCAACTCAACGGCATTCAAACCGGTATTAAAAAATACATTTACTTGCGGCTGGTATTTCGTCTCGAAAAGCTGCTGCTGGTTAGCAAGGACCAAACTATCGATTGAGAACCTTGTTACAAAATTAGATTGAACGGCTTGCTTTGAAATATTCAGATTCACATTTTCTAAAATCGCTGCGCTGCTATCTTTGATTCCGCAAATTGAGTTTAGTTGCGTAAGTCCGCTTCTATAATTTCTCCAAATTTCATCAAGCTGCGTCAATTGATTTTTGGATTCGATTTTTAACAAAAGAAAGTCCTGCGCTTTCACAAAACCTTTCTCAACCAATTCCCCTGTTATTCTTAGCTGCTCTTTAAGGTTCTCAATATTTTCTTTTGTTAGATTATAAAGCAGCAGATTTTGGATACAGTTTAGATATTGAGCCGTTACCGCTCTTCTAAGATTATGTTCTTCAATCTGTATGTTGTTCGAAACACTTTTGTTCGATAATTCATTTTTAATTTGCAGCGCGTCAAGCAGATTGCCGTTAAAAATATTCTTTGCAAAGTTTACCTGTGCCGAGTATAATCCGCCGTTTGTCAGACCGACATCATAGCCAATAGCATTCGGATCTGGATTAGCTGTAACAATTCCGCCGCTGTTGTTAAAGTATGGAACAAACAAATAATTGCCGGTTAAGGAAACCTGTACAGCTGAATTTTGCGCTTTGTCCAATTTGTTCTGAAGATTGTTGACCGGAATTTGATTCCGCAGTTCATTGAGCGACACGGCATTTTCCAGCGCTTTGTTGATGTAAAAATCGAGATTCCTTTGAGCCAAAAGATTTGGCGCAATTAGAATCAGCGTAATTAAAATTATTCTTTTCATTTTATAATTTATCATTTATAATTGATCTGTTAAACTCCAATGTTGCAATATACATCCCGTTGCTAAACTGATTTGAAATTTCAATTCCGTATAAATCGCAAATCTTCTTTGCGATTGTTAAGCCGAGCCCAACGGATTCCGTTAGATTTGATTCCTTATAAAACCGGTTGAAAAAATTTTCCGGTGCGTTCCTTGGTTCCAATGCCGTATTCGATATTGTTAATCTGTTTTCAGTCCCTACAATATTTATTAATCCGCCCGGCGTACTATGTTTTATCGCGTTCGAGATTAAATTTCCCAAAAGGATATTCAATAACGACGCGTTCATGTTGAATGTAATTTGCTTTTGCAACGAAAGATTTACGGTCAAGCTTTGCGCGGCAATAAAATCTTCAGACAAGGAAATAATATTTCTTACTTCCTCGGCAATATTCACGCTTTTCGATTCGAACAAATCTTTATGTTCAAGTTTATTAAGGAGAAGAATCGCCTTATTGATGCGTTCAAGTTTGTAAAGCTGTTTCAACGAAGTATCCAGCGTAGTCAAATTTTCTTCATTCAAATTGCTGCTTTGCAAAAGCAGTTCCATCTTTGATTTTATTACCGCAACGGGCGTTTGCATTTCGTGATTTAGTTCTTCTGTAAATTCCTTTAAGCTCCTGTATTCGCCTCGTGCTTTCTCGGCTAAGTATAAAAGCGACTTGTTCAAATTTTCAAATTCCTCGATGTCGGTTCTCTCAAAACTCACCGCCTCAGCGTCCTTTAACGAAAATTTTTCAAGCTTCGTTAACGTATCGTAAAATCCTTTTAGAATTCTTTTTGAACCGGCTTTGTTCAAGAAAAACATCACTATTGTAAAAATCAAAACACCAATTATAATAGTGGCTGTAAGAGAAAAAAGAAGCTCTTCTTTCTCTATTAAAGAAATTCTTACTGTCAAGCTAAAATTCTTGCCGTTCACATTAGCATAAGAAGTTAACTGCCTGAATGGTTCGTCTTCATTATCTTCTTTGGTTTTGACGGAAACATACTTGAACTCATTGCCGGCGGTATATTGATAAGTAGGATTAATTTCAATAAATGGCGGAAAGCTTACGGCTTTACCTTCGTGTAATTCTTGAATTGCCCTATCTTTTATTTTGACAAGCTGCTCATCAACCTCGCTTATGATTGCTTTATTAATTACGAAGTACAGCGCTGCAGATACAACTATGAAAATCATAATTGAGCTGAATAGAAAATACCGGCTTATTTTATTAATTAATTTCATCCTGCGCTGAATTTATACCCTATTCCGTAAACTGAACTTATGCGGTCCCTACCGCCGCGCTCAATAATTTTTTTTCGAAGATTTTTAATATGAGTGTAAAGAAAATCCAGTTCCCCGAACGCATTTGAGTCTTCTCCCCAAATATGTCCGACAATAGATTCTTTTGTAAGAACTTTTTCCTTGTTACTTATAAAGAAAATCAAAATGTCATACTCGCGGCGGGTCAGCTCTATCAAGGAACCGTTTACAAAGACTTCGCGGCTGTTGAGATCAATTTTAAACTCATCTAAAGTTATCTGGCTGTTTCCTTCAAACTTTCTTCTCCTAATTACGGAATTAATTCGTGCGTTCAATTCGGCTAGGTGAAACGGTTTTGCTAGGTAATCATCGGCTCCAATATTCAAGCCGCCGATTTTATCGTCGATGCTGCCTTTAGCCGAAATTACTATTATTCCGCAAGTCGGCTGCGCTTTCTTTATCTCTGCGATAAGGTTAAGCCCGCTCCCATCCGGTAACATAATATCAACCAGCGCGCAGTCATATTCATTCAATTTAATAAGCTCGACTGCTTTTGAAAATGTTAACGCTAAATCGCTCTTATAATTTTCTCCGGCTATAAACTGCCTGATCGATTCGGCTAAATCTTTTTGGTCTTCTATAATTAATAATTTCATACGGTTAAAAGATAAACAGAAATTCTGAAGAATTTTTGAAAGTTTTGAAC
>JAJYMU010000186.1 GCA_021786655.1 Bacteroidota bacterium | reverse complement strand
AAAAATACGGCGCGAAGAATCCGCGTTCGTGGTGGCTTCGGTTTCATACTCAAACAGCGGGATGCACTTTAACAGCGCAGCAGCCGGAGAACAATATTGTAAGAACTGCTTTCCAGGCGCTGGCTGGTGTGCTGGGCGGAACTCAATCACTTCATACAAATTCAATGGATGAAACTCTCGCGCTTCCAAGCGAGAAAGCGGTTAAGATTGCATTACGCACGCAGCAGCTTCTTGCTTACGAAACCGGCGTTATCAACACGGTTGATCCGCTGGGCGGAAGTTATTTTGTTGAATCGCTTACAAACAAAATGGAAGAAGAGGCGAACAAAATTTTTGATGCAATCGATTCTCTCGGCGGAGTCGTCTCTTCAATAGAAACCGGATATTTCCAAAAAGAGATTGCAGATTCTGCGTACAGATACCAGAAAGAACTTGAGAGAAAAGAAAAATTCATCGTTGGAGTAAATGAGTTTGTTGAAGAAAGCGGGGAGATCGATATACCGATTCTGACAATTTCACCGGAAGTTGAGACGCAACAGAAGAAAAGACTTGCCGATTTGCGGCAAAGTAGGAATCAAGATTTGGTAGAAAAAAGTTTAGCAGAGATAGGCGAAGCAGCGGCAGACGGCAAAAACCTTATGCCGGTTTTGTTAACCGCCGCGCATAATTACGTTACTCTCGGCGAGATGGTTGAAGAGCTGAAACAGCATTTCGGAACATATGAGGAAACAGTTGTTTTCTAAAGCAATTGGTTATCTCAAACTTATCAGAGTATCAAACTGGTTTAAAAACGTTTTTGTGTTTGTACCGCTCGTTTTTTCAAAATCACTTTTTGGCAGAGATTATTTCTTAACTGTCGTTGCCGCATTTTTTATCTTCTCATTAGCCTCTTCCTTAGTTTATGTCATCAATGATATTCTTGATGCGGACGAAGACTCTGCTCACCCGGTAAAACGTAACAGACCAATTGCAAACGGAACGATTAAGAAGTCGTCCGCTTATTGGTTCGCGTTTGTACTTGCCGCGATAGCTTTTCTTACGTCGATTCAGTACAACGCTTCGTTTGTTACGATTGTTTGGGCATACATTGCAGTAAATGTTTTATACTCTTTGCTGCTGAAGACTATTGTTATCGTGGATATCTTTTGCATCGCTTCCGGATTCTTGTTCCGAATTCTTGCCGGCGCATACATAATAAACGTTTCCGTTTCCAACTGGCTGGTTCTCACTACAATTTTTCTTTCGTTGTTCCTCGCGATCATAAAACGGCGGGTGGAAATTGTTGCAAATCCGAATTCATCAACGCGCCGAAGCGTACTAAAGCAATATTCCGTTCAGTTCTTGGATCTAATTGCGGCTATGACCGGCAGCGGAGTAATTTTTAGTTACGCGCTCTACACTTTTGCCGGTAGAACAATTAACAACTTCGGCACGGAAAGATTGGTCTATACAACTGTCTTCGTGATTTTTGGAATTTTCCGTTACATGTATTTAGTTTACAAAAAAGAACGCGGAGAAAATGTTATCGAAGTACTTCTAACAGATTTGCCGATGCTCGTCAATCTTTTTTTATATGTTTGTAGCGTAATTTATATCATTTACTTGTGAAAGACGATTTGAAACTCGAATGACTAACGATTTATTAATATTGTTGATTTTGCTCGTGCTGAGCGCATTTTTTTCTTCGGCCGAGATCGCATTTATCGTCGCGAACAAAATCAAAATTGAGGTGAGAGCACGGAAAAACAATCTGTACGCAATCAATGCAAGATATTTTCTAAATCATCCTGATAAATTCTTTTCCACCATTTTAATTTCGAATAACGTGGTGAATATTACGTTCGCTTCTCTAAGTTCCATCTTTTTGTTAAGCATGTTCGGTCTGCATGAATTTGAAATACTTCTCATTTCCACATCGTTAATCCTTATCTTCGGCGAGTTAGTTCCTAAGTTTCTCGGAAGAGAACTTGCCGATAGTCTGGTTCTTTTTGCGTCGGTACCGTTGAGACTACTAGCCTTCGTGCTTTATCCGTTTGTGAAATCAACTTCGACAATTTCTAAAGTGTTAAGCCGAACCAATCACAAGGAAGAAGAGGGGATGCTGCAAGTTTTTGATAAGGAAGATATTCAGAATTTGATAGAAGAAAGTTCTGTTGCCGGCAAAATGGATGAAGAACAATCCGACATCATTAATAAAGTGATTGATATACGTGAGCAGCGCGTTTACGAGGCAATGACGCCGCGAACCGATATTGTCGGTGTAGAAGTTACAAACTCATACGAAGAAGTGCTGAGCAAGTTTATCGAATCCGGCTACTCCAAACTTGTAGTGTACGAAGACAATCTAGACAACATTAAAGGGATTGTTTTCAATAAAGATATTTTTAAGCCGCAGCAAGAACTCCAACAGTTAATACGTGAAGTTGTATTCGTACCGGAAACCAAGAAGAGTTTGGAAATGCTGAATGAGTTCCTCGATAAACAATTTTCGTTTGCAATTGTCGTTGATGAATTCGGCGGTACCGCGGGCATTCTAACCATTGAGGATTTAATCGAAGAACTCTTCGGCGAAATCAGAGACGAATTTGACGACGTGAACGAAAAAGTTGCAAAAAAGATTGACGCGAACGCTTATTTGTTGAATGGGAAAGTTGAAATAGATTATCTGAACGAAGAACTCGAACTGAAAATTCAAGAAGGGGATTACGCAACGATTGCCGGTTATGTAACGTGCAAGCTTGGGCGCATTCCGATGAAAGGGGAATCTTTTAAGATCGACAATTTCTCGATTCAGATACTCAAGTCGGACAAAACCAAAATTGATCTGCTAAAACTGAACATTGTGCAGGAACCGCTGGATTGAACTTTTTCCTCACTTCTTTGTTAATCAAAATAAATTCATGAAAGATTTATGGGCTTAATAAATTCTTTATTCGGCAGTCGAGAGGATGAAAATAACCTCGACTCAAACACATTTGAAAAAATGATGAACGAAGATTCTAACGCGGTATTGCTTGATGTTCGGACACATCAAGAATATCAAACCGAGAGAATTCCGAATTCAATTCTGATAGATATTTATCAACCTACCTTTCTCGACAAAATCCAACGGCTTGAAAAAAATAAAACCTATTACGTTTATTGCCGGAGCGGACAAAGAAGTCTTACCGCTTGCAAGCATATGAAGCAGCTCGGTTTTGAAAAAGTATTCAACCTCAAACCCGGTATAATGGGTTGGCATGGAGAAATCGAACAAGATTGAACAGCAATGCTTTTTTTGTCCAATCAATGCATCCTTCTTAATGGAGAAATTTCCAATTTTAGCTTATCTTTGGCTGCAAATTATTCAGATCCGATTTGTTAACATTTACTCTTAAGCACAAAGATTCAAAGTCGAAAGCCAGAGTCGGTGAAATTCTAACCGGTCATGGGTTAATTCAAACCCCTATTTTTATGCCGGTCGGAACTCAAGGAACCGTAAAAGCAATCACGCAGCGTGTTCTTGATTCGGAAGTAAATGCCGAGATAGTTCTTTCAAATACTTATCATTTGTACCTTAGACCGGGTACAAAAATTCTTGAGCAAGCGGGCGGACTTCATAAGTTTATGAATTGGAGCCGACCGATTCTGACCGATAGCGGCGGATTTCAAGTTTATAGTCTTTCCGATCTTCGTAAATTGAAAAAAGACGGCGTGGAATTCCGTTCGCATCTTGACGGATCGAAACATTTTTTCTCGCCCGAAAAAGTAATCCTCATTCAGCGAAGCATCGGTTCGGATATAATGATGCCGCTTGATGAATGCACACCGTATCCGTGCGAATATGAATACGCAAAGAAGTCGAAAGAACTTACTTCCGCATGGGCTGTACTCAACAAGGAAGCGTTCAATTCTACTTCATCGTTGTACGGAAAAGAGCAGTCGCTCTTCGGAATAATTCAAGGAAGCGTTTACAAAGATTTGCGCGAAGCTTCCGCGAAGGATTTGGTGAAGCTGGATTTCGACGGATATGCTATTGGAGGACTTGCGGTGGGCGAACCGACAGAAACGATGTACGAGCTTGTCGATTTTACGACCGACTTCATGCCGGAAAATAAGCCGAGATATTTGATGGGAGTCGGGCGACCGGAAAATATTTTGGAGGCAATCGCTCGCGGAATAGATATGTTTGATTGTGTAATGCCGACACGTAACGCGCGCAACGCATATTTGTTTACTTCACAAGGAATTGTTTCGATGCGGAATGCTGCTTACACTAATGATTTTACTCCG
>JAJYMU010000320.1 GCA_021786655.1 Bacteroidota bacterium | reverse complement strand
TTCAACGTCTTTCTCAAAGAGAGTATAAGCTTTTAACAATTGATTAAGCGTATGAATTCTATCAGACCTTTCGGAATAAATGTGGTAGAGTTCATCTTTCCTTTTTACTCTTGCCTCGGTGGTATAGTTGGGATCGTTTTCAATTTTGCTAATCTCCGTTCCTAAATCCGGCAGAACAAAAAATTCTTTACCTTCGGAAGAACCTTGTGCAAGTTCCTCTCTGCCTTTTTCAGTTAAGTCGATTTGATTCTGTTTCTCATCAATAGCATAATAAAGTTCTTCATCGATTTCGGGCATCCGCTTTGCATTCTCGCGTAGAAATTCCAATTCGGTCTGCTGCATCAGCTTTTTGTATTCAGGCTCTGAAAATAATTTCAGCAGCGCTTTGTTTTTTGGGAAACCACGATGAGCTCTGAGAATTAACACGCCTGCTTGATCTCTACTTTTGCCGTCACCGGACGATCTAAGTTGTTCGGCTTCTTTTACAATCGACGCAACCAGGTTAGCTTGTTTTCTGAACAATCGCTCAACGCGCGGTTTCATTTCGTCAAATTTATGTTCGGTGGAACCGACGGGACCGGAAATGATTAATGGTGTTCTCGCCTCATCGACCAATACGGAGTCAACTTCATCTACAATTGCATAGTTATGTTTGCGCTGAACACAAAATTCTTTTTCGCTTGCCATGTTATCGCGCAAGTAGTCAAAACCAAATTCATTGTTCGTTCCATAGGTGATGTCGGAGTTGTACATCTTAACTCGTTCTTCGGAATCCATTGTGTTGATGATGCAGCCAACTGTTAAGCCATGAAACTTATAAATCTCGCCCATCCATTCGCTATCGCGTTTAGCAAGGTAATCGTTAACAGTTACAAGATGAACTCCGCGTCCGGTAAGCGCATTAAGATAAATCGGCAAGGTAGCAACGAGTGTTTTACCTTCGCCGGTAGCCATTTCTGCAATCTTACCTTGATGCAAAACTATTCCGCCCATCAACTGAACATCATACGGCACCATGTCCCATGTAATTTTATTGCCAGCAGCTTCCCATGATTTGCCGACTAATCTTCGGCAGGTATCTTTGACAACCGCAAAGGCTTCGGGCAGAATTTCATCGAGAACTTCTTCGTACTTGTCGGTGAGTTCTTCTTCGAGCTTTTCGATTTCATCGTAAAGCTGATGTTTCTCTTCCGATGATTGAACGTCTTGCAGTTTTAATTTAAGTTCATCGAGAGGAGTTCTTATATCTGCAGTTGCATCTTGAATTCTTTGTTTGAATTCTGCAGTCTTAGCGCGAAGCTCGTCATCGGTTAAGCCCTGCAGTTTTTCGTATTCAACGTTTATTTGTTCAACAACAGGCCACAAATCCTTAGTCGCACGCACATTCTTATCGCCAAAAATCTTCTTCAAAAACGAATCGAGCATCAATTTCTCCTTGTTTTTCGGGCAAGAAAATTAAACAAAGGGGTTCTGAAATGCAATGAAACTGAGGGCAATCATACACGTCAAATCGTTTCCGCATTACTAAAATTGTGAATAAGAGTAGTAATTGCCGTTTATAAATAGTGCGATTTATTTTCTCTTAGAGTATTTTAGTTATCGAACTATGGATGAGTGACTATTTTGGCAAGGAAGAGTTTCCATTTTTCGTCCGGATTCATTCAGAAGATGATCGAGCTTACCGATGGAGTTGTTCCTTCCGACACATTTGAAAAAGTAATCCGTACATTGGAAACCGACGGTTCAAAATTTCATTTTAGTCAATCTTCGGAATCCAATCTTGTAAGAATCTTTTCAGCAATTTTCGACAAAGTTTCTTTCTTGCATGAATTGATTTCATATCCACACCACAGCGAAATTATCAGCGCGATTGCCGCCAGCAGCAACTTTTTAACAGACATCGCCGTTCAAAACCCGGAATATCTTTACCAGGTGTTCGATCAAGATTACCTTTCAAAAAAAATTAACTACGCTGATTTAGAAAAAGAAATCACCGAAGGCATTTTAAAGTTTAAGTCGTTCAATGCACGGCTGAATTTTCTGCGCCAGATCAAAAAAAGATTCATTTTGAAAATCGGTCTCACAGATATCTTGGGATTGGATCAGTTACAGTCCATCACACAACAGCTTTCATTTTTGGCAAAAACAATAAACGGAAGACTATTTGAAATTTGTTATTCCGAAGTTCAATCCAAATACAACGTCCAGCCGAACGAACGAAAATATTGCCTCTGCTCTCTCGGCAAACTTGGCGGCGACGAACTCAATTACAGTTCCGATGTCGATCTCATCTTGTTTTATGATTCCAACTCAAATCTCGCCGGCACAAATAAAGATTTCCATGAATTGTTGTCGGAATCGGTTCAATTGTTCGCAAAGTCGTCAACGGATATTTCCGACCGCGGTTACATTTACCGTGTTGATTTCCGTCTGCGCCCCGACGGCAAGTATTCGCCATTGTGCAAAGCGATCGGTGATTATATAAAGTATTACGAGACGCGCGGCGAAGATTGGGAACGGCAAATGCTGATCAAACTTGATTATGTATGCGGCGACCAATCGCTCTATGGCAAATTTCATTCGTTCGTGCAGCAATATGTTTTCAGTTCTTTGATCTCAACATCCGTCAAAGAAAAAATACGAACGATGAAATTAAACATCGAAAGGCAGTATCCGGAGAAGGATAACGTCAAAACTTTTGCGGGCGGTATTCGAGACATTGAATTTACCGTTCAATCCCTCCAGCTTTTGAACGGCTCGAAAATAAAATCACTCCGGAACGGAAATTCTTTGCTGACAATTGAAGAGCTCGCGAAAAATAAGTTGCTCACTAAAACTGAAACAAAGATTCTCTCGGATTCATACATTTTTTATAGAAGGATCGAGCATTTTCTTCAACTGATGAACGATACGCAAACACATGCTATTCCGGATGATTTGGAATTGCAGCAGAAGCTCGCCGTTTATCTGAAACTGGAATCGATCAAACAGCTTCGTGAAAAGATTTACGAGTCAAAGCAATCGGTTAGAAAGATTTACAACAAAGTTTTGGAAAGTGAATCTGGGCAGAACAAAACCGGCGCAGAGTCGGTTCGATTCAAAGACAGAGCAAAAGCAGATAAGAATTTATCTTTCCTTAGAACAGGAATGGGCATCATTGATCGGAAGGAATTTGATTCCCGCACGATTGAATTATTCAATTCGCTCGAACCGAATTTGCACGGTTATCTGAAGAAATGCAGCGATCCCGATAGAGTTCTGGAAAATTTTGTAAAAATAATTCGCGCAACAAAGTTTCCATCAATATGGTACGGAGAGTTTGCGAACAAAAGATTCTTCGAAAACTTTTTGCGGATTTGTCTCTACTCGCAAAAATCCGTCGACTTGATTTCCACGGACAGTAATCTCGAAGAGTTTTTTCTTACGCGCAAAGTATTTCTTAAAGACCTTTATGACGAATTGCAGAATTTTTCGTCGTCTCAACTTTTCCTACTTCTCTCCACGCAGTTTACGTCTAATTTAATTACAGCACGCGGCGTCTCTGAACTTATTACACAATTCATCACTGCAAAAATTAATTCGGCAGTAGAGAAATTTCATTCCCCGTGCAAGTTTTTCATAGCCGGTTTGGGAAGTTACGGATGCGCGTCGATGAATTTCGCATCAGACATCGACATTGTCCTCGTGGTTGACAGCGTAACCGATCATCCGGAGATACAGAATCAATTCACGAACTTGATTCAGCAGTTGAGAGAAACGCTTCAACCTTTCGAAATTGATTTCCGTTTGAGACCGGAAGGGAAAAAATCTCCACTAGTCTGGGACATCATTAATTATAAAGACTACCTTAAGAAACGCGCACGCATCTGGGAATTCCAGTCACTTCTTAAATTGCGCTACGTTAGCGGTGATGAAAAGTTATTTGATGAATTGGAAAAATTAATTTTGGATTCTGTTAAGAATTTACCGCACGACAAAATCCGCGAAGAAATGAGAACGATGTACTCGACCATTTTGCGGCAGCAAGTTAGAACCGAAACTTCGAGCTTCAACATTAAGAAAGATGCGGGCGGATTGCAGACGATCAACTTTCAAGTTCAATACTTATGTTTGAGTGACGCAAAACTTTTCGCGAAATGTTCGGGAAAAAATTTCGAAGACATGATTAAAGCTGTTAAAACTCTTCTGCCGCAAAAAGATCATCAACTTTTATCTTCCAACTGGAAAGAATTGCGGGGAATCGAACTCTCAATTCAAACAGTCTTTAATACTGATAACA
>JAJYMU010000348.1 GCA_021786655.1 Bacteroidota bacterium | reverse complement strand
AATTTCGCGGATCTTCTGGTTTAAACTCTGTCGGGCAAGATTTATGAGCCGTCTTCCAAATTCTGCCAGTTCAATCTTTTCAACGAAATCCTCGCCAACCTCAAGATCGTCGGGGTTACCTTTAGCATTAACATCGTCAATGCTGATTTCGAAACTGGGATCTTTCACTTCGTCAACAATGACTCGCTCAAGAAATATTTCGATGTCGCCCTTATCCATGTTAACAACTACATCGTATTTGGCATCCTGTCCGTATTTCTTTTTTACCATCAGACCAAATATTTCTTCAATGATGCCTGCAAGAACATCTTTATCAAGACTTTTCTCGCGAACCATTTGAGCAAAGGATTCTACTATTTCGGTGTTCATTTACTACTCCTTTGTGATCATAAACTAATTAAAACTTTTGCTTTGACGATATTGGAAAAATTTATTTTGTATTCGGAATTCTTCTCCGTGAAAAAAAGATTGTCGTCTTCAACCCGAATTAATTTTCCGATCAGCTTTTTAACTTCTTCGCCGTCATTGTATTCAATTTCAAACTTTCTATTAACATGTTTTCCGTATTGAATGAGAAACTTTAGCGGTCTATCCACGCCCGGTGAAGAAACATCCAGCCGGTAATTGCCTTCAATAAGGTTCTCGGCTTGTATCAATTCATTTATAGACCGGCTGACTTCGGCACAGTCATCGGTTGTAACGCCTTTTTCTCCATCGAGATACACTTCAACAATTCTAAGATGGTGATCGCCGCGGAAGGCAAGATCAATCAAGACAAAGCCGTGAGCTTTTACAATTTCTTCGATTCTGCTATAAATCTGCTGTTTTTCCATATTCCACAAATAAAAATCGCCCTCTAGGGGCGAAATGGTGCTTCAAAAGTATAAAGATTATCTTGAATAAGCAAACTTATACGGATTTAGACAAAGAATTAACAATAACTTTATTCATCAACCGAATAAAGATGTTTTGCTTTCTCCGCAGAAGCGACAATACCTTTTATCATTGAAGAACTGAAGCCGGAATGTTCCATTTGGTTCAATCCGGTAATTGTGCAGCCGCGCGGCGTGGTAACTTTGTCAACTTCTCCTTCAGGATGAGCGCCACCGTCAATAATCATTGCAGCCGCACCTTTGGCGGTTTGAGCCGCCATGAACAAAGCATCTTCAGCATGAAAACCTATTTCAATTCCGCCTTGTGAAGCTGCGCGGATCGCTCTGAAAAAGAATGCGATTCCGCACGCGCATAATGCAGTAGCCGGAACCATCAGCTCTTCATGTATCACAACATATTTTCCGAGCTTATCAAAAATATTTTTCGATACTTCAAGCGCTTCCTTATCATGTTCATCAGCACTTATGCATGTCATCGATTCTTGAATTGCAATTGCGGTATTCGGCATCACTCTAACAACCGGAATTTTCTTTTGGATGTGCGATTTAATTTGCTTGATGGACGCTCCCGAAACAACCGAAAGAACTACGTGACGTTTTTCATCCAGAACATTTCGGATTTCATCTATCACACCGTCTAGCTGTCCCGGCGTAATAGCGAGGATTATAATGTCGGAGTTCTTAACTGCGTCAGCATTATTAGCCGTTGTATTGAAACCTCTTTCCGAAAATTTCTTTAATGAATCTTCGGACCGGCGCGTTACATATAATTGTTTCGGTTTATACATTCCCGATTTCACCAACCCATTTGCGATAGCACTCCCAATGTTTCCGCATCCAAGTATAGCAACATTTTTGTCTTGCATATATTTTACCTCATATAGTTATCTAATGAAAATCTTTAAATTTTTTACACAGGATTTATTTTGGAGGAATTACGAACTCTTCATTCAACGGAGAGAGTTCATGCAAAGTTTCTGCGTAACGTAATTTCTAATCTATCTTGAACGAAGCACTGACGACTGCTGTAACGTCTTTTTCTATCGAAGTCATATCATTGATTCCGTAATCAGAAACCGTATTGGAGTTTCTGGGAGTAATTTGTATGACGCCCATGCGTGCGCTTCGAAGCGGGCCGAGAGTTCGCCCGGTAGAAGCCGCAATTTTTGCCGCACGATCCATAGCATTTCTAGCCGCTTCGGCTTGTATCTCAATTTTCAAATCATCAATCTTCGTGTAAAGGTATTCCGGTTGTTCTACGTTAATGTTTAAACCTTGCTCAACTAAAGAACTCATTGAAAGTGAAAGTTCTTTAATTTTTTTAACGTCCGGTGAACTGATATCAATTCTTTGACTGTAAACGTAGTGTGAAACGTTTTGAGTAACCACTCCATTTGCGGCAACTTGATAAACCGGATAACCGTTTATTCCAAATACTTCTATCTGATCTTTCGTAAAACTTTTTTTCTCCAAGTACTTCAAGGCAATCGGCAGTTGCTGAACAAGTGTTTGGTAAGCAGTTTTTCTATCAGGCGCTGTTGCCTGCAACGTAACGCGCTGAATTCCGAAATCAGAAACAATTTGTCTCTTTGCCGAACCGGTAACAGTAATGGTCTGATCTGCGCTCTTGGCGGATTTCCAAACAAGCGAAAAAATTATAACAGACAAAACGATTGCACCGGCAAGGATTGATAACGGCGCTAATAAATTGTTCTTCTCTTTCATAACCGGATTTCCCAACGATTTACATTTTCAAGAACAAATGTAAATTTTTGCCCGTTCAATTACTTCATCAGAATCATTTTTTTAGTTTGAATAAGACCACCGGCTCTTAACTCACAAAAATAAACCCCCGAAGAAAGATTCAGCTCGGATGTTGAAAATGTTTTGTGATAATTACCAGCTTGCTGGTACTCGTTTACAAGTGTTGTGATTTCTCTCCCCAGAAAATCATAAATCTTCAGCGAGACAAATCCCGCCGTTGGTAAATCGTAACTTATCGTTGTGCTTGGATTGAACGGATTGGGATAGTTTTGATTTAATTTAAGAGTCGTTGGAAGTGATTTCTCTTTGTGAACTTTTGTGACTAAAGATGTTTGGTGAATATAGACGTAAGGTGAATCAATCACTATGCCGTTTATATGAGGTATGGATTTAATATCGTAAGTACTGAACATTCGTTCTTCATTTACAGAATAAACAAACAGTGAATCATGCTTTAGAAAAGCAAAGGTATTACCGTTATCACTAAATGCGCAGTTGTTACCGTAATCGTCAATCACACTTTTTTTATTTTGCAGAGAGTTGGAGATAAAGGAGAATTCTTCTTTCATTAAACTGTGTCCATCGAGATAAAATAAATTTCCATTCACAAATCTCCATAGCACCCAGAACGGCCATATAGACGGTTCTTCCGGTTTCAATCTTTTCAACAACTTTAATTTGTTATTCCCGAATGAAGACAAGTATAGATAACCCATGTCTTCACGGTATAGATACAAGCTGTCGCGTATATGTTGAACCTTGAATGGTCGCAGACTGGTTTGCGAAGAAATGTCTTCAACTATAACCTCATTTGTTAAATCAATCTTAGGAGAAGAAATAAAATCTTCCAAGTAATATTTGAAAACGTAGGGAGTATTTTCCATTACAATTAATTCTTTACCATTTATTTTGCCGGCGGCGTGAATTAATCTCCATCCATTTACTTCTTCGAATTGATGTAAAGAATCATTGCTGAAAAAATCAGCCGGCTTGGCTCTCCCGTAAAAAAACCAAACGCCGTTTGCGGTGAACCTTACCTCGGGCTGAAAATAAAGATAAAAGTCCCAGTCGATTGGCGGATGGGTCGACATCATTGGATAGGTTTTTTTGCCGGCTAGGTCATACAATGAAACGTGTATCCACGGAAAGTGCGGATTATCATCATAAGTTTCAGTGATAAGGTAAGCTTTTGAATCCCAGTGAACGATTGCCATACACATAGAAGAATAAGAACTATCCTTAAATACTTTTTTCGACCAGTTCCAAAGCGTATCACTTAAATTGATGGTTGGAGAAAGGAAATTAATTCGTAGAAGATTTCCACTTGTCTTTGTAACCTGCGGTAATACTCTTTGCGGCATGAAGAGAAAAATAAAAACAACCGCAGCCACTAACTCCCTTTTCATATATGTCCCCGCGAATTTAGCTGCTTTAATTTACGAACTAGATGTTAATATTTCACCGTGATAAATTTATTGCTACAATAAGTTTACTTAATCAGCAGCATCTTCTTTATTTGTAAAAAGTCATTGGACGATAACCGATAAAAATAAACCCCCGAAGAAAGATTCAGCTCGGATGTTGAAAATGTTTTGTGATAATTACCAGCTTGCTGGTACTCG
>JAJYMU010000189.1 GCA_021786655.1 Bacteroidota bacterium | reverse complement strand
ATGTTCGAGAAAAAATATTTCAAACTTTCCGCCGATTACATAATCGTTTTTAAAATCGTTGGTAACTTCCAATTTCTGATACGCCGGAACATTTCCGCCGTAATAACCTGTTAACGAAACGTTATCATATTTAAATTTTAGGTTAACCCCGTCGAATAAACCGCCGGCAACCGGCGTGAATAACGGTTGCCGTCCGAGTTTTAATGTAAACATGTCAACTATGTTGCGCGCTTCAAAATACAAGTCGTAGAAACGCAATCTCGGATCGCTTGCCAATGCGTTGCCGATATTGCTTTCATAATTCATTCTGGTTCGCACCGAGATTGTTTGATAATTGAAGTTCAGCGCAAGCGTTTCATATGTTCGTAAAAACGAGTCGGAAGTTTTAGCGGTGTCAAATCTTTCGAAGGTGTAGAAAGTGGAAGAAATACTGCCGTTCAGATTCTGGGCCGAAATCATAAACGGCAGACTTAAAATCAATAGAGTAAAAAATAGTTTTTTCATTTTATGCCCTGAAAATAGTATTAGCCTTTCGGAACTTTGTGTGCAATCTTCTTCCACATTTCTTGGAACTTAAATTCTTTGTATGAAGGACTTTCAGGATTATGGCATGTCTTACAGAATTTTTCGATGTCAGAATGCATTACCAATCCTTTCTTTTCGGCTTCAGCTTTGTTCTTCATAACGCTCATAGATTTATAGCCGGAACCCGCTCCATGGCAAGTTTCGCACTGAACGCCGTCTTCGACTTTGAACTTTGCACCGACTAATGCTTTGTCAACATTGTAACCGGATGCGTGGCATTTCAAGCATTCAGGATTTTCAACAGCTTTTTTACCGCTCTTCTTTTTAGAAATCTCATCTGCTTTTGCGGTCAAAAGAGTTTTATAAGCCTGCGAATGTTTGCTGTCTTGCCAAATCTTCAGTTGGTTCCCAGATTTTTCAGTTTTATGGCACATGCCGCAAACTTGCACGCCTTCATAACTGTTCTTTCCTTGTGCATTGCTATTGGCCGGCAAAACGAAATAAGCAGCAACAACAACAAAAACTACAAGTGCTTTCTTGTGTAGCATTGTTTTTTTCCTCCTTGGAAATAATTTAATTAATGGAGCTTAATGACTTTTTATAAAATAAAAGAACGTATTAATCCTGTTTTAATATAGCTGAATTCTATCTTTTTGGCAACCGGGATTCATCAGTTTTTTTTAATTTTTCTTCGCTTTTGGGTTCATTTTTTCTTCAATCCAAGTTCTTAGCTCAGGGTCGCCATCAATCTCATTTTGAATAATTAAATCGGGCTCCAAGCCATTTTTTTCTAGCGTAGAAGTGAATAACAATGTCGAGTTGCTCACTTTCTTAATGTCTCTTGTTCCGCCTCGGTATTCTTTCCATTCGAGCACAACTCTTCTAAAATGTTTTTCATGATGATGGCGGTAGTTTTCAAGCGACATCCTTCCGTTTATCCAAGTCACGCTCATGGGGTATTCGTGAGGATGAAAGATCACGAAGAACCAATGCCAAACCAAAATTGCCAGTGTTGCGAGTATGGCTTCGTAAAAATGTACTAACTCGCTAACCTTGATCAACCAAACAGGCGCCCAATCACCAACAACAGTGGGGAACCATAAAATGAAGCCGGTTAATCCCATTACAATTGTTCCCCAAATTAAAGCCCAGTACTCGGCTTTTTCCGTATAGTCGTATGTATCAAATCTCGGTTTTTGCTTTTTCAATTTTAGATAATAAAGAATATTATCGCGGGCTTCTGTAATGTCATTAAATTTTGGAATCATATTCATTAGAACATCTCTTCCTCTCGGTGTGAAGATCAAATAGAAAATATGATATACACCGGTGACAATCATAACAACTGCTGCTGTGCGGTGAACGTTTTGACGCACGGTTTCACTTAATCCAAATGTTGTTAACAATTCTGCCCACCAGCTTTGGTGGAACTTCAACGCGAAGCCGGTTACTGCAAGTGTTATGAACGAAGTTAAAAGCAGCAAGTGTTGGATAACTTCATTCTTGGTAAACCTTGGAATTGTTATCTCGCCTTTTTCACGGCGATATTTTTTTCGTATCTCATAAATTAAAATTAACAAGTTGTGTAAGATCATTCCGCCTATAACGGAAATGATCAACCAGAAATAAATTGTTGCCACTACATCTTCAATTTTAGAAGCTCTATTGTCTAAAGTTTTATGTGAATAACTTTTTGCAAATGTATCGGTGGCGTTTGGATGGCATTTCCTGCACGTTGCCGTAATGTTAGCCGGATTTACAGACGATTCCGGATGATCCTTCGGTAATATTTTATGAACATTATGGCAATCGACGCACATAGCAGCTTCTTTATCGCCTCGCATTACCGCCATGCCGTGATAACTGTCTTCGTATTGTTTTACTTGTTCGCCAGTAATACCGAACCGTTGAGCAATTTTCGGATTCTGATGACAAACAATACAAGTTTGCTGTTGTAATTTTTTCGCTTCCACCCGGTTATTAACTGGCTGCATTCCATGTTCACTATGGCAATCGTTGCAGACCGGAGCTTCTCTAATTCCTACTTTTGCTCTAATCCAGTGAATGGATTTTTCATATTCATCGGCGATTTGTCGATGGCACTTTCCACATGTTTCGGGAATTTCGAAACTGGAAATTGTCGACCCAGGCTGAATACGGTTTTTAATATTGTGAACGCCGTGACATGTACTGCAATTTGCCGCGTTTAATTTTCCTTGCTCTACGAGTTTGCCATGAACAGAATTGGAATAAAGAATTCCGGGGTTTTGGATACTGAGCGAGTAGTTATTATAGATTTTCGGATCGTTGTGACAGGCGCCGCATGTTTGAGCCAAGTTTTTCGGATACACTTTGCTTTTCGGATCATTAACTTTTAATATGTCGTGCGAACCGTGGCAGTTCCAACACATCGCCGCTTCATCGACACCTTCGCTGAGAGAAATTCCGTGTATGCTTTCGCGGTGTTCTTTTGCAATGGCTGAGTGGCAGAGATAACAATCGGCTTTTTGTGTTGCACCAACATTTTTTGGATGATTCGCTAGATTGTTCGAAATGAAGTTATGGCAATCAGCGCATTCTAAATTTTTGTGAACAGATTGAGAAAGTTTTGTATAGCCGTTCTGTTTATGACAGCTGATGCATTTGTTTCCCTCAACAGCTTTGGAATGATAAGGATTTGCCAGCACCATACTCGTATGACACTTTGAGCAAAATTCTTTCACCTTTAGAACATTATCTTTTGGCGGTGCAGTGATTTGATGAGTGCCGTGACAAACTTTACAATCGGGGGGGGTTTTGACTTTACCTTTCAGACGATGATGAATGTCACTTTTAACTAAGTCGGCATATTCTTCGTGACACGTTTCGCACCTAACTTTTTTATAATTTTTTTTCTCTATGTGACTTTCGTCTTTTACATCAACGTGACAATCCTGGCAACCGATAGCTCCATCATGGACGGATTTCTGAATAACATTTTCATGGCAGTCCGCACATTTGAAATCTTGCGCATTAATCTTGGCATCAAGAAAAAAAATAAAAAATAAAAAAGCTGCGACTGGGAAAATTCTTTTTGGAAACGAGGTCATTAAATCAACTCCATACTCAAAATTATTGGTACAAGAACAACATGGAATAAATGATTAACCCGATTAAAATTATTCCAATTGTAAGTGCCGTAAAACCAAAAATTCTTGCCGCTTTAGTTAAAGCCGGTGAAGGGGCTTCATTGGAAAATTTTTTTTGTAATTCTTCGCTTTGCATAACCTGTTCATATTCTCGCGGACGGTCTTCTTTCATTTCTTCAACCGGTACTTTACCCGTAAAAATTACGGTGTCCATAGGAAATTTATCGGGACGGAAATGCGTGTTGAAAAAATGTACTGTGAAAATAAATCCGACAGCCAGCAATGCTTCGTCACTATGAATAATTGTTGCAATATTTATAAACCATCCCGGGAATCCGATCACAGTGAAAAGTTCCGGGAACCACAATATCAGTCCGCTGAATCCAATAACGGCAACACCCCAGAAAACAGCAAAGTAATCAAATTTTTCCCAGTAGGTCCATCTGCCGTATTGCGGTCTTGGAGCCTTGCCAAAAAACCATTTCATCGTTTGAACGAATTCGGTTAGATCTCTTCTATTTGGTACGAGTGAATTTTCCCCTTTCAAAAAAGAAGTGATGGGTACGCCGCGTTTAATCTTTTTTCTTAATAGGTAAGTAATGTGCAGAAAGAAATAGATAAACGTAATGAGAGCAGCTGTTCTATGGATAAAAC
>JAJYMU010000239.1 GCA_021786655.1 Bacteroidota bacterium | reverse complement strand
CCGATCTGAAACGGAAAAATTTGTTGAGCGCATCGAAAAAATGATCCGTTCCAACGTACCTGAGGCACAGACAATCATTTCCGATATCGGCGTGCCGAATGCGCGAAGCGGAAATTTATTCGGCGGAAATTCCGGCGGACATTCTGCTAATATCAGCGTAGCGTTAACCGCACCGGAAGAGAGAGACAGAAGTGTGTTCGACATCATAAAAGTTTTAAGACCGAAATTAATGACTATTGCCGGTGCGCAAATATTTATCAACAGCGGCGGCTTCTTGAAATTCCTTCTCAACTTCGGTTCGTCTGCACCGATTGATGTTATTATAAGCGGACAAGATTTTGATACGGCGAACAAACTTTCTCAACAAATTTATGACGTAGTTAAATCCACCAAAGGCGCTACCGATGCGCAGATTTCCCGTGAGCTGAATTTGCCCGAATTGCACATTGCAATCGATAGAGAAAAAGCCGGCGCGCTTGGTGTTAATGTTCAGCAAATTTCCAACACGATTACAACTGCAATCAGCGGAACCGTTGCATCTATTTTCACCGATCCGCAAAGCGGAAATCAATACAACATTTTGGTGAGGCTGACCGAGGATTACAGAAATAAAATTGATGATATTAAAAACTTGAGCGTACAAAGTTCGCAAGGACAAATGATTAAACTCTCCAACCTTGTGAATGTTAGTCTTGTGAAAGCTCCGATACAAATTGACAGACGTTACCAGGAAAGAATTGTTGAAGTAACTGCGAACGTTGAGGGTAGAGATTTGGGCAGCGTATCAAAAGAAATTGGCGAGAAGCTGGCGAATATTCAAGTCCCTTCCGGCTTTCAAGTTCAGCTTAGCGGAAACGTTGAGCAGCAGCAGAAAACTTTTGGCGATCTCGGACTCGCGCTTATACTCGCAATTATTTTGGTTTACATGGTAATGGCGTCACAGTTTCAGTCGCTGGTCGATCCGTTCATAATCATGTTTACCGTACCGTTGGGAATGGTTGGTGTTGTTTGGGCTTTGTTCTTAACCGGCACCACTCTTTCGGTTACATCGTTTGAAGGAGTGATAGTAATGATTGGAATTGTAGTATCGAACGGAATTTTACTTGTTGACTATACAAACAAATTGAGAAAACGGGGAATCGAACTGCATGAAGCAGTGGTAAGCGCCGGCAGAACAAGATTGCGCCCGATATTGATGACAACGTTAGCAACAGTTTTGGGATTGATTCCGCTTGCGCTTGGTGTTGGCGGCGAAAAATCTCAAGCGCCGTTAGCAATTGCCGTCATCGGTGGATTAACCGTTTCGACATTCTTAACGCTGTTGTTTGTCCCAACACTTTACACATTGTTTGAAGAAAAATTTAGAGCAAAAATTGTTGATGAAAATGAAAGCAATTAACCCGGTTCGTTTGATTTTATTTTTTGTAACTGTGTTGTTTCTTGGCGGTCCAGCTTTTGCGCAGCAAGACACACTCACAATTGAAAAATGTATTGTTATCGCGCTGAAGAATAATCCTCAACTTCGAATTGCTGAAAACAGTTACGAATTATCGGCGTCCAATCTGACTGGCGTACGTTCGGCACTATTCCCGCAAATCTCATTGCAGTCAAGTTATGCCAAGAACGGCGGAACGTTTTTCTTCGGTCCCACCGCCAGACCGGCAGATTACGAGAACTATGCAGTAGGATTCCAAGCGCAACAATTGGTATTCGATTTTGGAAAAACGTTTTCGCGCGTCTCAGCTACCGCTGATTTGAAGGATGCGTCATTACAAGATTTAGTTTCTGCAAAACAAAATTTGATCCTAAACACTTACCTCGCATACTTTTCATATCTGCAGGCAGAAAGAATTCAGAAAGTTAATCTGGAATCTCTTTTGCAGGCAAAAGAACATTTGGATCAGGCGGAAAAATTTTATGAGGTCGGAAAGAAACCGCAATTCGATGTGCTGAAAGCGAAAACCGACGAAGCGAACGCGAAAGTAAATCTGATAACCTCGCAGAACAATCTTATCGTCAGCAAACTTCAGCTTGAGAATGTTCTCAATACAAAACTGGGTGATAATTTTCAATTGAAGGATAATCTTGAATTGAGCAAAGACACAGTGAGTTTAGATAACGCGATGAAAATTTCTTACTTAAATCGACCCGAGTTGATCGGCAGCAAATACCGGGTTGAAGCGAACAAGTCTTTTGTTACCTCGGCATGGACAGCGAACTTGCCGACGATAAGCGCAACGGGCGGGTACACATGGCGCGGATACGCGCTCAATCAAAATTTTCTGAATTCGTGGAATGTTGGTTTGAGTTTTTCTCTGCCGCTCTTTCAAGGTTTTGCGCTTGATGCCGGAATAGATCAAGCAAAAGCAAATTTAAATATTGCCGAAGCGCAGTATGACTATTCACTTCAGACCGTAAACCTTGATGTTCAGCAGCAATATGCAAGCGTTAAGTTGGCATTGGCAAAGATCGACGCAACCAAATCTCTTGTACAACAAGCCGAAGAAGCTTTTAAACTTGCCGAAGCGAGATACAAAGAAGAGGTCGGAAGCCCGATTGAAATTACAGATGCTCAAGTTACTTTGCTGAATGCACAGATGACCCACATACAATCACTTTACGATTACCAAGTCGCTTATGTTCGTCTGCAGAAAGCAATGGGAATTCTTAAATAAGAAATAGAAGCAGCATGTGATTGGATTTATACTCCCAGATTTTAGTTTCCCGATCTTTTGCTCAATTCAACACGGTTCAGTCCGTTCAACGCTGCAACTCGATACGCTTCCGCCATTGTTGGATAATTGAATGTGCTGTTGATAAAGTACATTAAGGTATTTCCTTCGCCTTCTTGCGACATGATCGCTTGACCAATGTGGATAATTTCCGAGGCTTCGTAGCCGAAACAATGTATGCCGAGAATTTTCAAACTCTCTCTGTGAAATAGAATTTTTAGCATGCCGACTGTTCTTCCGGTTATTTGCGCTCTTGCGAGATGTCTGAAGAATGAATGACCGACTTCGTACGGAATTTTTTGTTCGGTTAATTCGCGTTCATTCAATCCTATGGAACTGATTTCAGGTATAGTATAAATTCCGGTAGGAATATCTTCGATTTTGAGCGTGTTAACTTCGCCGGCAACATAATGACGCGCTGCAAATCTTCCTTGATCATAAGCTGCGCTTGCAAGACTAGGATAACCAATCACATCGCCAACAGCATAAATGTGGGGAACACTGGACTGATAAAATTGATTGACCGGGATCGATCCTCTTTCATCTGTTTTAATTCCTATTTCTTCAAGTCCCAGATTTTGTGAGTTTCCGGTTCTTCCTTGCGCCCACAATAAATAATCGCTTCTAATTTCTTTGTTCGATTTCAGATAGATCGTTACGCCGCAATCATCGGCAACAACTTTTTCGTATTCTTCGCCGTGTCTTATCAGAACGCCGTTTTCGCGAAGATGGTACGAAAGCGCATCGACTATTTCGTCGTCTAAAAATGCTAGAAGCTGGTGACGTGTGTTTATCAAATTAACTTTTACGTTTAATCCTCTGAAGATAGATGCATATTCACATCCGACAACTCCTGCGCCGTAAATGGTAAGTGTTCTAGGATTATCTGTAATCTTTAAAAGTTTATCGCTGTCAACAATTCGCGGATGAGAGAAATCAACATCAGGCGGATGGTAAGGGCGTGAGCCGGTCGCAATAAAAAATGCATCAGCTTTATAAGTTTTTTTCAATCCGGTTGGTTCGGTAACTTCTATGGTATGTGCATCGAGAAATCTTGCGCGTCCAATTAAAAGATCAACGAAATTTCTTGTGTAAAAACCGTGTCGAAGATCAACCTGGCTACTGATAACCGACTCGGTTTGTTTCAGCAATGACTGGTAATTAGCTCCTTCCAATCTATTGCTATCATACAAAATTTGGCTTGCATGTCTTAATGATTTGCTGGGAATTGTTCCTTTGTGAGTGTTGCTGCCTCCGACAAGAGAAAACTCTTCGCAAATTGCAACGCGTTTCCCGTCTTTGGTGCATGTCATGGCAGCACCTTCGCCGCCGGGTCCGCTGCCAATTACAATTACATCGTACTTTGTCGCCATTTATTAGTCCTTGTGAGAATCTATATTTGTCATTCTTTAAATACTAACAGTTATAAATTACAAAAAATTCATTATGGATGAACTCAATTTTGTCTCTTCGCCTTGTATGATTTTATGAACCCAAGCTAAAGCGGGGATGAAGGAAATTCCGCAGTTTAAATTTTGGTGCATAAAAAATTATGATTAAAGAAAATCTATTTTGTA
>JAJYMU010000131.1 GCA_021786655.1 Bacteroidota bacterium | reverse complement strand
TGCTCAAGGCATCGGTAAAGGAATGCGCGAATTCAAGAAAGCGCTCAACGACGTTGAAGACGATATCAAAAACGCCGGTGATAAGAAAGACAACGGCAGCGAAAAGAAATAACTCTTCATCAAAATATTCTTCATTCTTTCTAGAGGTAAATCATTTCAGTGACGTATAAAAATCACGCCGAAAAACTGGCTTTGATCCGTGATGGGAAACTTTCATTAAAAGAAAACGTTTCTGTATTCCTTCAACGAATTGATCAGAATAAAAATCTGAACGCATTCAATTTCGTTTTTGAAGATTCACCCGCGCAAGCTGAATTAATCGAAACAAAAATCAAGAACGGATCGGCCGGAAAATTGGCTGGAATGGTTGTAGCAGTTAAAGATGTTCTTGCTCTGAAAGATAAACCTCTTACCTGCTCATCCAACATTTTGAAAGATTTTAACTCGCTTTACACGGCAACCGCTGTTCAAAAATTAATCGATGAAGATGCAATTATAATCGGCAAAACCAATTGTGATGAATTCGCGATGGGATCGTCAAATGAAAATTCGGCTTTCGGTGTTGTACTGAATCCAATTAATCATTCACGCGTGCCCGGCGGTTCAAGCGGAGGTTCTGCTGTTGCAGTTGCTGCAAATTTATGTGATGTCTCTCTCGGTACCGATACTGGCGGATCGATCCGCCAACCGGCATCATTCTGCGGCATATACGGACTTAAACCAACTTACGGAAGAGTTTCGCGTTACGGACTTACGGCATTTGCTTCTTCATTCGATACAATCGGACCATTCGCTAAAAGCATCGACGACATTTCTCTCGTCCTTTCGGTTATGTCAGGTCATGACGAAAAAGATTCTACGAGTCAGGATATTGATGTGCCGGATTTTTCGACCGAACTAAAACAAACCAAAAAATTCAAAATCGGTTTGCCGAAAGAATATTTTGCCGAAGGTTTGAACGACGAGATTAAAGATTTAATAATGGTTCAAGTCGGCAAGTTGCAATCACAAGGGCATGAAATCATAGAAATAGATTTGCCTCACACCGAGTACTCGATCGCAACATATTACATTCTTACAACAGCTGAGGCATCATCCAACCTTGCGCGTTTCGACGGCGCACGCTACGGATACAGATCAACCATTTCCGGTGATCTTCAATCAATGTACACGAACTCACGCTCGGACGGATTTGGCGCCGAAGTGAAACGCCGAATTATGCTCGGCACTTACGTTCTATCTGCCGGTTACTACGACGCATATTATAGAAAAGCACAAAAAGTCAGACGCCTTCTTAAGCAAGATTTCGACAAAGCTTTTGAAAAAGTTGACGTTATACTTACCCCCACTTCCCCATTTGCGGCATTCAAGATCGGAGAAAAATCCGACGACCCGCTTCAAATGTACCTAAGCGACATATACACGACCTCGGCAAATTTAGCCGGCATCCCGGGAATAAATGTCCCCATCGGAAATAACAAAGAGGGATTGCCTATCGGTATGCAGCTAATGGCGGATCAATTTGAGGAACTTAAACTATTACGACTTGGTAGAATAATTTAGTTTTTCTTATTTAATTAAATAAACCTAAAGTGCTCTTACACTCTAATTTATACTCTCTTGGATTGAATTTTTGTGGTTTTATCATTTATGTTTATTTAAGTACACCATGATAACCAAGAATGGAATGAGCGTAAGTGTGTGGATTTAAAAAACGTTTGCAAAAAAAATAAGTAATAATGAAAATCACTTTTAGACTTATTGTTTCACTTGTTTTGGTAGCTGCACTCGTTGCTTCTGTTTCTTCATATTTGCAAGTCCAAAATGAGCGCAACCGTTTAACAAACGAGTTGGATGTTCGCACTGTTATTTTGGGAGAAAGTTTGCAAGAGTCCATTAAAGAACTTTTGCGAGCAAAATCATCTACTAGGTTAAAACGTTTCGTAGAGAGATTCGGCGATCGCGATAAGCTCTTTGGAATAGCTGTCTACGACAGTCTCGGCAAATTATTAATGTCCAACACTAAATTTTTACCCGATCCCCCGGATTCAACAACTCACGTTTCTGAATCTATAATTCGAGGTGAAAGCATTGCTTCTTATACAACCGTAAACGATAAGTTAGTTCATACATATTCAATTCCAATTCTTGTTGAGAATAAGATTGTCGGTGCTCTCCTACTTATACATGATGCTTCTTATATAGACGCACGGCTTAATGGTATCTGGGAAAATAATTTTGTACGTCTTCTTATCCAGATACTGCTTATCATAATTACAACTGTCCTGGTTGTGAGATGGAGTATTACTGGACCAATTGCTCAAATTGCAAAGTGGATGAGAGGCGTGCGGATTGGCAAAACAAATCAAGCCGTAAAGTTGCCTCGAGGGGATATTTTAAAACCCTTAGAAGATGAAGTAACACTTTTAGCAAAGAGTTTATCTATTGCCAGAGCAAGCGCAGAAGAGGAAGCTCGTTTACGTTTGCAATCCGACTCACTCTGGACTGCCGAACGATTAAAAGAACATGTGCGTCAAGAAATTGCTGACAGGAATCTGATAATAGTTTCTAATCGCGAACCATACATGCATGTGCGACAAGGAAATAACATAGAATGCGTTGTACCGGCAGGTGGTTTGGTAACTGCACTAGATCCAATTTTAAGAGCATGCGGCGGTGTATGGATTGCACATGGAAGCGGAGACGCTGATCGCGAAACTTCTGATGCAAAAGGAAAATTACTTGTTCCACCCGAAGATCCATCTTACACACTCCGTCGAATATTTCTAACAAAAGAAGAAGAAGAGGGACACTATTATGGTTTTTCGAATGAAGGAATTTGGCCTCTTTGTCATATAACACATACCAGGCCTATTTTTCGTTTGGAAGATTGGATCAGCTATCAAACTGTTAATCAAAAATTTGCTAAAACTCTGCTTGATGAGATTAAAAACGAGACCGAACCGTTGATATTGATTCAGGATTATCATTTCGCTTTGTTACCGCTTCTAATAAAATCCAAAAGACCAGATGCTCGTGTAGCGTTGTTTTGGCATATCCCCTGGCCCAATCCTGAAGTATTTGGAATCTGTCCTTGGAAACAGGAAATTCTGTTAGGTCTTTTGGGTGCGGATCTGGTTGGATTTCACATTCAATTTCATTGCAACAATTTTTTAGAAACTGTCGATCGTTTCCTGGAATCAAAAATCAATTGGGACCAGTTTAATCTAGAACATAAAGGATCTGTCACCTCTGTAAGACCTTTCCCTATCAGTATAGCATTCCCGAATTCAGTTCATGATAAAACTCACCAATTAATTCCCAAGAAAACTCAACGTGAAGTTGTTCTTAAAAAAATAGGTTTTGATGTTGAAACTATAGGAGTTGGTGTAGATCGCATTGACTATACTAAAGGAATTGTTGAGCGTATTAGAGCTGTTGAAAGATTTTTTGAAAAATATCCCGATTTTGTCGGACGTTTCACATTTGTAGAACTCGGCGCCCCAAGCCGTACTCATATCAAACGCTATCACGATCTGATTGCCGAATTGGAGGAAATTGTTGACAAAATAAATTGGCGCTTTCAAGCTAAGGATTGGAAACCAATAGTTTTTCTTAAAGCCCATCATGACCATCAACAGATTAATTTATTTTACAAAGCATCGGATATCTGCTTAGTAACTTCGTTACACGACGGAATGAACCTCGTTGCCAAAGAATTTGTTGGTTCACGTGACGATGAAGATGGCATTCTAATCCTCAGTCAATTCACCGGTGCAGCACGGGAATTACAAGATGCTCTCATAGTCAATCCATACAGCATTGAGGAGATGGCAGAAGCAATTCATACTGCATTAGTAATGCAGCCAAAAGAAAGAACAGACCGGATGCAACGAATGCGTGCAGTCTTACAAGAGAGAAATGTTTATCGATGGGCGGCGAACATTATTAATGCGTTATCGCGATTACGTCTTCCGATAGCTCAAGATTTACAAAACCCTAAATAATTATGCCACCAATTTATTTGTATGGTAAAGAAAGATCGCTGAAAAACATACTCAAGAAACTTGAGCACGTTCAAAAAATTATTCTTTTCCTCGATTATGACGGAACGTTGGTGCCTATAAGAAAACTGCCGGCTCTAGCAGTAATCTCTACTCAAACGAGAAAACTGCTGAGACAACTTTCAGAACAAAAAAAAATAACATTGGTAATCAGTACCGGCAGAGCCCATGCAGACATAAATCGTCTTCTAGGTTTAAAAAATTTAACCATAGTCTCGAACCATGGTTTTCAAATTCATTACAAAA
>JAJYMU010000009.1 GCA_021786655.1 Bacteroidota bacterium | reverse complement strand
ATTCAGTTCAACTTCGTGACTAGCAATATGATCATCGGAATCTTTCTTCTTCTCATTCAAACCGTCTATTTCTTTCTGTATCTCGTTGATTTGATTATCAAGCAAGTTGGCTTTCTCGGCAACTTCGTGAATTTCTTTCTGGGTCAATTCAACTTCTTCGCCGGCTTTATTCTTTTCATATTCAAACTGCGAAATTTGTTTTTCGATGTTCGCAATATCGCTGGCAATAAGTTTTTCAGCGTCGGAAAGATTTTTCAAATCAATTTTCGAAATCCTCGCTTCAATCTCGGCGATTTCAGCTTTTATTTTTTCAACATTGGATTCATGTTTTGGATATTCTTTTTTGAGATTCTCCAGCAATTGTCTTCTGCCGAACAAAGTTTCGTCCTGCTTCGGCAGCGATCCACCTTCTATTACTCCGTTGCTTTGAACAAAATCTCCATCCAAAGTTGTAAAACTGAATGCTGGGTATCGGTGGCTCAACTCAACTGCGGATTTTAAACTTGCAGTGACCGCAATTCGAGAAAGGATTTGTTCAAAGTAAGGCTGCCATTTTGAATCGGTCTCAACAAAATCTTTTGCCCAGCCGATGAAACTTTCTTCCTTGCTTAATCTCTTGGCTTTTCTTTTTGCCGAATACTCTGTGAGTTTTTCGGTAAAAGTTTTCTTTACATTTTCATCGGAACGCAGCAAATAGAACGATGCTTTGCCCAAGTCGTTATTACGCAAGTAATCAACCGCGTTCTGAAGATCGTCAACACTGTCGATCAGAAGATTATTGAGAACGGTTCGCAGAGCTGCTTCAAGTGCGAATCTGTATTTCTCTTGCGTGTTGCCAACATCGGCAAAAATGTTTTTACTTTTTTGAGTCCACTGGTTGTTTTCGAGCAGAACTTTAGCGCCTTTTGAAACCCCTTCAAGATTTGAAATCAAAGTCTGGAAAAACTCGATCTTCTCTTTGAGTGCTGCGAGCAAAGTTTTTTCTTCGATCTCGCTTTCCTTTAGTTGATTGGTCTTAAGCTCGAGTTCTTCTTTTTCTTTTTCACGAAGCGCAATCAGAAGACCGGTCTCTTTTAATTTCTTTTCTGCGCCATCTTTTTCTAAATGTAATTCTTCTATGAAACCGACTGTCTTGGCGATTGTGTTGGTAATGCTTTGAATTTTTTGATTAAGCTTTTGTACTGTGGCGTTGTAGCTTGCTAATTCTTTTTGCAGACTGGATAAATTGTTTTCCTTTTCGGAAATGTCCTTCATCAAATTAAAGCGGTCTTCGTTAAGCTGTTTTAGCTCGCCGCGTTTACTATCAAGCTCTTCGCGTTTTTGAGAGACTGTGCTCTCATGACTTGATAACTCGGAAGTTTTGTCGGTCAGTTTCTGAGAAAAGTTTTCCAGTTCTTCGCTGCTTTTAACTATATAGTCTTTTGTTTCTTCAAGTCGATGGTGCAGTTCAACAATTTCTTTTTCCAGTCTCTCATGATTATTCAGAAGCGATTTGAGCCGTTCTTCGGAAACTGAAATGTTCTTTTGTGTGTTGTGCAAACGCTCCGTGTTATCCGCTAATTCGTCTCTCTTTGCCTGAAGTTCCGTATCTATTAAATTAATCTCGTTTCTGTAGTGTATCAGTTCATTTTCAATTTTACGAATGTCTAAATCAATCTGATTCTTTTTCTGTACATGTTCGGTAATATCCTGCGCGAGAGTTTGTTTTCTATTGCTTAAGTGAGCGTACTCGCGTTCGCCCAAATCAATTTCTTTTTCACGCAGAACCGATTGTATCTGACTGTACTGATCGGCACGTTTGGCTTGACGTTCCAACGATCGTACGGTCTTTTCAACTTCCGATACGATATCATTAACACGGGTGAGATCGGCTTTAACGTCCTCAAGTTTTTTGAGTGAAAGGCGACGACGTAGTTTGTATTTGTTAACGCCTGCAGCTTCTTCAAAAAGTTTTCTTCTTTCTTCAGTTTTACTGGAGAGAATAATTTCGATCATTTTCAATTCGATCACGGAATAAGCATTGGCGCCAATTCCGGTATCCATGAAAAGATTTGTAATGTCTTTGAGGCGGCAAAGGTTTTTGTTTAAAAGATATTCGCTTTCGCCAGAACGGAAAATTCTTCTGGTGATTGTAACTTCGGAATAATCAGTTGGCAGTACGCCGTGATCGTTAACGAGTGTAAGCGAAACCTCCGACATTCCCATAGGTTTCTTCTCACGGGTTCCGTTGAAAATTACATTCTCCATTTTATCGCTGCGGAGAGTTGCAGTTTTCTGCTCGCCAAGTACCCATCGGATTGCATCGACAATATTTGTCTTGCCGCAGCCGTTGGGACCGACTATGCCGGTTATTCCGCGGTTAAAACCGATGTTCGTTTTATTCGCGAACGATTTGAAACCAAATATTTCCAGCTTGGATAAAAACAAACTATACCCCTAGAAGATCATTGATTTATATTGTTTAATCGCATTGCTGATGTAATAAAGCGTGGAATGGCTCATCTGAAATTTTAGAACCACGCCGCCGAGAATCACAACAATAATGAGAAGGAAATAGAAGTAAACACTGCTCGGACGAACATCGAAAATAACGTAAATCCCTTTTAGCATCCGTTGAAGAATCCACAAAAAATAAATTATTAAGAAAATGAAAATGACCGTGTTGATGCTGCCGGCGATTAATATCTTGTAAAGAACTAATTCAATCGGAAGCAGCAGCGTGAACGGAAGAAACGACCATGTAACGGTGTAAAAGATACTAAATATTTCGACTCTGGTTTTTATAAAGAATGATGCGAACTTAATAGCCAGACTTAGCAGAACAAACTTGGCGATGAAGACAAAAAACAAAATTAGGAAACACGACTGCGGATTCCATGTTAGGTAGCTGACGACTTTCATCAGTGTTGCACTGCCGAATGAAAGGAGAATTTTATCAAGCAATATGTTGGACTTGAGGAAGTACAAAAGGATTGTGAACAACAGCGATCCGGCACCGGCTTCGATCAACATCATGATTGCGGTATGTATGCCGGATAAAATCCGGCGGTCGCGGATATCGGCGAAGAAATTATACGGTCTTAACAACGCGCGCGTGCAGTCTTCTCTAAATTTTTTCTTTGTGTTAATCAAAACTGCCAGCACAATTGCGAGCGCTAATGCAAAAAGTATGAAGCTCAGCGGACTATCGTCTTTGGCTGTACCGATCGGTATTGTTACCTTTTCGTTGGTCGTTAACTTCGAGGCAATAACTTTGTAAGCAACGTTATTTAAATTTCTGTAATTGTCTAAGACGCCTAACTTGTAAAGCCCGTCCGATGAATAACCGGAATATAATGACGGAAAAGCTCCGCGATATTCAAAGAGAGAGTTAATGAAAAAGCCGGGAAGACTTACGTCTTTAGCAAAATTTATAAAATCTCCGAAGTACTTAGCTTGAGCCTCAGTAGAAAATTTTGTGAGATAGCCGGAAGCGCCGCCTTTATAGTTCGGGTAAGAGAGTTCACTTACAAATAACGACTGATCTGCAAAATTACCGCCGGTGCTGTCAATTTCATCTTTGATACGGCTAATAGGAACAGACAGCAATTCCAAACCGATGAAATCAATACCTTCTATTTTTGATTTTTGAATTCCAACGAATGAAGCATAACTCAAGAATTTATTATCACCGATAATTTTGCCAAGCTTTCCAAGAAAATCTTCTGTGGTCTGCGAATTTGGCAAGAAGGAACTTCCTACACCGAACATTACTGCGGTGGAATATTTCGAATAGATATTTATGAACTCTTTAAGCGAGTGTTCAGCGCTTAAATTAAAATCGTTTTTGGAAAGGATATCTTCCGGCACAGAGTTAATCGGCAGTTCTATCAATGCAAATAAACCCATGTCCCGACATAATTGCAGCGCGTAAGGATTGGGATAGCATTTCGCAAATCTTACTGAGTTGAATCCGGTTGATTTGATAAGTGATAAATCGTCTTTCAGTTTTTGATAAGATGTGGTCTTTCTCAATGTTGTTTCGTTGAGGAAGTATGTCGTTCCTTTTAATGCAAACGGATTTCCGTTTAGGAGTAATCCGGATTCGGATTTTTTCAACTGGTAGAAAGATATTTGTCGAATCGTCTTATCAACCACAATGCCGTTTTCCAGCAAGCTCACTTCGCACGTGTAGCTATTCGGTGAATCGGGCGACCACAGCTGCGGGTTTGGCAATTCCAACTGAATATTTGATTCGTGAATCTCGGTATTTGTCGTTTGAACAAAATCTCCTTTTGCCTGAGGAGCCGCTGATCCCTTTGCGAACAAAT
>JAJYMU010000394.1 GCA_021786655.1 Bacteroidota bacterium | reverse complement strand
GATTTTTTTAATTTCAGTAAGATGTTCGGAATTATGCTAACCAAGTTTGCATTCCCGCACCGTTCACCAACACCGTTTATTGTTCCTTGAACGTGCGATGCACCGCACTCAAGCGCCGTTAAAGAATTTGCAACCGCGAGTTCTCCATCGTTATGAGTATGAATACCAATTCTTTTTTTAATTACAGTTTTTACCACACTCATTATTTCAGATACTTCACTTGGAAGAGTACCGCCATTAGTATCGCAAAGCGTGATAACATCTGCACCGGCTTCTTCAGCCGCCTTTAACATTTTAATTGCAAATTTTTTATTGTCTTTGAATCCATCGAAGAAATGTTCGGCATCAAAAATTACTCTTCTGCCGTGACTTCTTAGGAACTCAACCGATTTGTAAATAAGTATTTCATTCTCTGATTCAGTTAAACCAAGTCCAACCTCTGCGTGAAATTTCCAAGTCTTCCCAAATATCGATACAACCGGAGTTTCTGCTTTCAGCAGTGCGTTCAAATTCGGATCGGAAGAAACTTTATCTGGAAATCGTGCGGTAGAACCGAATGCACACATTTGTGCTTTTTTCAAATCGACTAATTTGATCTTCTGGAAAAATTCTTCATCGCGTGGATTGCTTCCAGGCCAGCCGCCTTCAATGATATCGATTCCAAATTCATCGAGTCGTTGCGCTATGGCAAGTTTATCATTGATTGATAGATTAACTCCTTCGCCTTGCGTTCCGTCACGAAGTGTTGTATCAAATAGTTCTATGTAATCTGTTTTCATTTCTTTCTCTCTTTTTAACTTATCATCCCGGACGATCGGGCAAATTCGAACAACCCGCCGGCTTCTACTATTTCAAAAACATCACCTAGCGGATTCAACTGGTAACTTTTCCCGTTAGAATGATTTATGATTTTATTTGCATCCACATCTATTTCTAATGTCTCGCCGGTTTTAATTTTGTCGTTCAGTTTTACTTGAGATTCATACGGAATAAGAAAACCGCCGTCAACTGAATTGCGGTAAAAAATTCTCGCATAACTTTCAGCGATCACAACTTTGACTCCGGCAACTTGAAGCGCTAACGGCGCATGTTCACGCGATGAGCCGCATCCGAAATTTGTTCCGCTAATTATGATGTTGTAATCAGATTTATAATTTTCTCCTTCGATGAAAACTTTTCCTCCGTCAGGCAAGCCAGCTTTTTCTATCGGAACACTCGATAGAGCAAAGTGCCCGTATTTTCTCAATTCTTCGGGATCGCTTGTACTGTAAACCAAATGTTCAGCTGGAATAATCTGATCGGTATCGATGTTATCACCGAGAACGTAAGCTTTGCCGATAATTTTCTTTTCCATTTTTACCTTTTCGTTTACAAAAATTCTCTTGGATCGGTTATCACACCATTGATTGCAGATGCTGCAACGGTTAACGGAGATGCCAAATAAACTTGCGATGATTTACTACCCATTCTTCCCGGGAAATTTCTGTTAGTAGTTGAAATAACAACATCACCGTTAACGCTTCTGCCGATTGTATCCGACGGACCGCCCAAACATGCGGCGCATGAGGACTCGGCAATTGTGCATCCCGCTTTTTCAAAAATGTCTTTCAATGAAATTCCATTTATTGTTTCCTCCTCAAGTTGTTTGGCAACCGCTGTACTTGCCGGAACAACAAACGTCGTAACTTTAACTTGATTTCCGAACAGCAGATTAGCGGCGTAACGGAAATCGGTAATCTTACCGCCGGTGCATGAACCGATGTAACACTTAGTTAATTTTGTTCCTTGAACATTCCGCACTGTATCACGATTATCGGGACTGTGGGGTTTGGCAACTAAAGGTTCTATCTTCGTGACGTCGTAAGTAAAACGCGAATGATAAACCGCGTCAGTATCGCTCTCAAAAGTTTCGTATTCCGTCACTCCAACTTCCTCAAGATATTTTCTCGTTACGTCGTCAACAGCAATTATTCCGTTCATGCCGCCGGCTTCAATTGCCATGTTTGTGAGCGTCATTCGTTCCAACATTGAGAGTGATGAAATCGCTTCTCCGTCAAATTCCATTGCGCGGTATGTCGCGCCATCGGTACCAATATCGCCGAGTATGCGGAGAATTAAATCTTTCGCAGTTAGGTACGACGGCATTTTTCCTTTGAAAGTAAACATCATCGACTCCGGAACCTTCTCCCAAATTTTTCCCGTGCCGAGGATGAACGCAGCGTCAGTGTTGCCGACACCTGTAGCAAACATTCCAAACGCTCCAGAAGTACACGTGTGCGAATCTGTTCCGAACAAAACTGTTCCCGGAACATTGTAACCTTCCTCGGCAAGCGCGATGTGACAAACGCCCTTGTACCGCTCGGTACCGACATCATAATAGTTCGGCAGCGATTGTTCATTTGCAAACTGACGAAGTATGTCAACGTTTCTGTTCGCGTGAGAATTTTTTGTGAAGATGTAGTGATCCGGAAAGATTACCAATTTTTCTTTGTCCCAAATTTTCGCTTTGTCGCCGAATTCTTTTTTCCAGATCGCAATAGTGGGCGGACCGCACACATCATGCGTCATCAAAACATCCACTTCAAGCCAAACATTTTCTCCGGCAGAAACATTTTTTCGTTTTGCAGATTTCGCAAATATTTTTTCTGTGATTGTCATTCCCATTAAAATTTCCTTTTTCTCTATTTTGCTACTAATTCTTTTTCTTGTAATTGAATTGCTTCGTTTTGAAAAACCAAAAACTGATTGATTGCCTGCAAATATGCTTTCGCACTCGCTTCGATAATATCCGTCGATGTTCCTCTTCCGGTAAAAGAATTTTCTCCGCTTCTGATTCTAACGATTGCTTCGCCTAATGCCTGTCTGCCCGATGTAACCGAACGTACGTTGTACGATTCAACTGTTGGTTTGAGTTCGAGCACTCGTTCTATCGCATTAAAAATAGCGTCAACCGGTCCGTCGCCAGTGGATGATTCTTGAAGAATTTTGTCTTTCGATTTTATCTGAATCGTTGCAGTCGGAATCAAATCCGTTCCGGCGTTAACGTGCAGATATTTGAGTTCATAAATTTCATCTTCCTTATAAATTTCATCGCCCATCAACACACGCAAGTCGTCATCGAAGACTTCTTTCTTTTTATCCGCAAGCGCAAGAAACGCTTCATAAACTTTTTGCATCTCTACTTCGTCGGGATGATAACCGAGCTCGTTTAATCTTGCTTTCAATCCGTGTCTGCCCGAATGTCTTCCGAGAACAATTTTTGTTTTGTTCACACCGACTGATTCCGGCGTCATGATCTCGTAAGTCTCTTTGTTTTTCAAAATGCCGTCTTGATGAATTCCGGATTCGTGAGCAAATGCGTTTTCACCGACGATCGCTTTATTTGGCTGAACAACTATTCCGGTAAAACCGGAAACCATTTTGCTTGAGTTGAAAATTTCTGTTATGTCAATGTCTGTGTGATAATTGCAAATATCATTACGCACCTTCAGCGCCATTACGATTTCTTCGAGTGAAGCGTTACCGGCGCGTTCGCCTATTCCGTTTATTGTGCACTCAACTTGCCGCGCACCGTTTTGAACCGCAGATATCGAGTTGGCTACCGCTAAACCTAAATCGTTATGACAGTGAACGCTGATGACGGCTTTGTCAATATTTTTCACTCTGAGCTTCAGATCGGCAATTTTAAGTCCGAACTCATAGGGGAATGTGTAACCGGTTGTGTCCGGAATGTTGACAGTTGTCGCACCGGCTTCAATAGCAGTTTCAATTATGTCGCACAAATAACCGATATCCGTTCTTCCAGCGTCTTCGGCAGAAAATTCTACATCGTTGCAAAATGTTTTGGCGTAAGCGACTGCATCGTAAGACATTTTCAAAACAGTTTTTCGTTTATCAGCAAGCGTTGCACCGTACTTGCTGTCGCCAAATTTTCCCATGATGTGAATATCCGAAGTGCTTGAGAAAGTGTGAATCCGCGGATACTTAGCATTTTTCAACGCATCGTACGCCGATTTGATATCGACTTCCTTTGCGCGCGCTAGAGCTGCTATTATAACTTCGGATTCATCGGCAATTTTTTTTACGGCTTCGAACTGCGCCGGTGATGAAACCGGAAATCCCGCTTCGATAACATCAACTTTTAGTTTTGCTAGCTGACGTGCAATCTCCAGTTTCTCATAAACGTTTAAAGATGCACCCGGCGATTGTTCGCCGTCTCGTAATGTTGTATCGAAGATTATAATTCGTTCGCTCATAACTCACCTTCTTTTTTAACCACCCCCTTTTATTCCCCCTCCTTAATAAGGCAATGCTG
>JAJYMU010000066.1 GCA_021786655.1 Bacteroidota bacterium | reverse complement strand
AACAAAGTGATGATCATCGCCGGCATAAATGTGAAAAGGTAACCAAAAAACATCAGCCTGGTTAATGACTTGGATTTTTTCTCGGTTTCGGCGCCCCATTTTTTGTTAAGAATAATCATCGAAGCTATTATCGGCAAATAATAAAACGTAGCATATAGCGGTCCCAACGGGTAATGATAACTTGCATAGAGCACCGTGCATTTGGTTACGGCAAACTCATTCAAAACGAACGGATAATAAACAATAAAAAATAACGCTGGAATAAAAATTGCATAGTGATAGTCCTTCTGACGGTTAGCAAATTTCAACACTGTGAACAAACCTAGCGGCGGCAAAAGTGAAATATATAAAAACGCAAAGTAGATGAAAAGCTGTTTCTGCAATCCGGCAAAACAAATTAAGAACTCGATGAATTGGTATCCGAACAAAAGAAGAATTGTAGCAATAACAAATTTATTGATGGCGTTTTTCTCTGCAAAGACAAAAAGATTGATTACAAAAACAAATTCTATGCAAGCAATTAAGAGAGAAGTTATGCCATCAAGATTATTCATAATTTGTCAGTAATAATTTTTATCACAAAAAATTGGTAAGTCAACAATTACGGCACATAAATGATTTTAACTGGCACGTTCGTTTTTTTCTTTGAACCAATCAAGATAAAGTTCCGGTCTGCGGTCTCTTAGAAATAATCTCTTCGCATGAGAATCCTTACATTTATCCAGATCAACATCACAAAAGAGAATTTCCTCTTTCCCCAAGGCTGCACGCGATAGAACATTTCCCCACGGGTCACATACAAACGATTCACCGGAAAAAGTTAAACATCCTTCTTTGCCGACTCTATTGCATAGAGCAGTAAAATAGCCGTTCTGGAAAGCGGCAACTCTCATTTCTAATTCATATAAACCTTCGGGCCATTCTCCAACAGCGCCTGCTTGCGGAACGAAAACTATTTCTGCACCATTGAGCGCAAGTGCCCGCATGTATTCTGGGTAATGTCTATCGTAACAAATTGCTACGCCGATTTTTCCGTATCTGGTTTCGTAAACCGGAGTTCCAGTATTGCCGGGCGAATAATAGTCTTTTTCGTAGAAACATTCGTAATCGGTAATATGAATCATCCGGGTTGTACCCAGGATTTTTCCGTCCGCATCAATAACCGGAGATGAATCATAAGTCTTGTTTCCGTCACGTTCATACAAATTAAGAACAATTACTACTTCCAGTTCCTTTGCCAGCTTGCAAAAAACATCGGTCGTCGCTCCGGGAATGGTTTCAGAATAATCAATAGAATTCTTCTCGGAAGGTTTTTGAGGAAAGAACGTTGTGAATGCCAATTCAGCAAAACATATTATTTTTGCGCCGGAAGATGCTGCTTCGATCACTGAATTGACGCCCTTCCGACTGTTTGATTCTAAATTGACCGATGCCTTCTGTTGTATTAGTGCAATTTTCATGAAACACCGAATAGTATAAAATCTTAATAGCTAATTATATTTTAGAAATAGTTTTTTCATAATCCGTGTGAGACCCTATCCAAAACCAGATCAAAGTTTCACCTTCTTTTATACCAAGTGCCCGCCATCCTCTATTTATTCTAACTGAGTAAATTGGTTTGTTAGCATGTACTTGTTTGAATCTTATGCTGGGATATAATGGATTGCTCTGCCATTTCTCAAAAACATTTTTGGCAGAAACTTGAATTTGCGGCGGAAGCTGATCATACAATTTTCGAAACGACTCAGTTGTGTGAGAATTCATTACTATTTTACTGCTTCAACGGTTCGGTACGGCCGCTTTTATATTCAGCAAGCGCTTCTTTGGCCAGTAATTCCAATCCTTTTTGTGATGAAAGGAATGAATCTTTCCACTTTTTCTCATCGGATAATTCTTCAAGAATAACAGCAGCAATTGAATCTTGCTCGGTTTTTGACAATTTTGAAATTTCTTCGACTGCCTTTTCAAATAACTGTGTCATATTTGATTCAAATTGTTTGCGAATAAATTAACTGATACATAAACAAAGCGCAATATCAGTTTTGAATCTCAATTAATAAAATAATTACAAATACTATGTTTAATGCACAGACTATTTTTATTGCAAATCTCTGATCTCAATAATTTCCACAATCGTTCCCCACATGTGAGTGCTTGTCATATCATTGCGGACAATGTACTTGAATGAAATTCTTTTGCCGGAAACTTGGAATTCAATCGGAAGATTTATCGGGTCAAAATTTTTTCCATCGTCGGTCCTTATTCCAAAAGCCGGGCCTTCAACACCGCCGTGTACCACAGTACCTACAGCAAATTCGTAATTTGAATTTTCAGTCTCAGTTCCTAAACAGGAAAGCAAAAAAATTAGAACAAATAGAGATACAAAAATTTTAATAAAGCTTTTCATAAAACTTCTCTATATAAATCCGTGCAGCTGTAAGCTGCACGGATAATAAACTATTTCTTCGGTCCAACCATTTTTTCTGGACGGACAACTTCATCAAATTTTTCTGAAGTCAACAAACCGAGTTCCAAAGCTGCTTCTTTCAAAGTTTTGTTTTCTTTGTGAGCTTTCTTCGCAACCTTTGCAGAGTTATCATAACCAATTACCGGGTTGAGCGACGTGACCAGCATCAGTGAGTTTTGCAAATGTTTCTTGATATTCGTTTCATTTGCCACGATTCCCACGACACAATTATCGGTGAAGCTTTCGCATGCATCGGCTAATAATTTTATAGATTGCAAAATGTTAAACGCAATTACAGGCATGAAAACGTTCAGTTCAAAATTTCCGCTTGATCCGGCAAAGTTAATTGTAACATCATTACCGAAAACTTGAGCGCATACCATTGTCATCGCTTCAGATTGAGTCGGATTAACTTTTCCCGGCATGATGGAACTTCCCGGTTCATTTTCAGGTAAAGAAATTTCTCCGATACCGCAACGAGGACCGGAACCTAACCAACGAATGTCGTTAGAAATTTTTAGTAATGATGCGGCAAGTGTTTTCAACGTTCCGCTCATTTCTACCAGAGCGTCTTTACCCGCCATCGCTTCAAATTTATTCGGCGCTGTTGTAAATTTCTTTCCGGTAATTTCAGAAATTTTTGCTGCAACTTTAACAGCATAATCCGGATGCGTGTTCATTCCAGTACCAACCGCAGTACCTCCCAACGGAATTTCTGTTAGTCTTCTCAAGCTGTCGCTGACTCTTGCCAAACCGTTTGTAAGCTGCTGAGCGTAACCGGAAAATTCTTGCCCTAGCGTCAGAGGAGTTGCATCCATTAAGTGTGTTCTGCCGATTTTAATTATGTCTTTGAACTCCTTTGCTTTGGCATCGAGAGCGTCGCGGAGTTTTGTAACCATCGGAATCAAACGTCTGTAAATTTCTTCGACTGCTGCAATGTGAATGGAAGAAGGAAAAGCGTCGTTTGTTGATTGAGCTTTATTTACATCGTCGTTGGGATGAATCGGTTTTTTGCTTCCGAGAACACCGCCGACCATTTCAATTGCACGATTTGAAATAACTTCGTTGACATTCATATTGGTTTGCGTCCCGCTGCCGGTCTGCCAAACAACCAGCGGAAAATGATCACCAAGTTTTCCTTCGATAACTTCATCGGCTGCTTTTATAATCAAGTCCCTCTTTTCCGCAGTCAGCGTTCCCAATTCACAATTTGTAATTGCGGCGGCTTTCTTTACAATTGCCAATGCTCTTATTAATTCAGTCGGAAATCTTTCACCGCCGATCTTAAAATTCATCAATGAACGTGCGGTCTGCGCGCCGTAATACTTGTTCACCGGGACTTTGATTTCACCCATACTGTCAGTTTCAATTCTAAATTCCATTATAACTCCGAATATTTTTTTGGATTTGAAGTTAAATTAAGGCAAACGGCTCTTAATTTCAATTCGAGAGACACTCACGGAAAGCTCAATGCCTGATTAGTGCTAGCCGACCAGAATATGTAAGTACAAAATTGTTTTGTAATTAGAGATCGAAAATGTTTTCCGGTTGTTCCTTTTCCAACGTCCACTTTAGAGGATTTAGTTCTATGTACTTTCGAATGTTATACAATTCTTTTTCATCACGAATTATTCTATCGTAAAACCGAGGCTGCCATGAAAAATTTGTGAGACCAATCTGTAGTGCTTTTCTATTAACAGCAGATTTGAATCCTCTAACAATATCTGACAAACAGTTTCCAACAATTCGTAAAGACGCGTCGAACGCGTCTGGACTTGCGTTAACGTTTACTGTGCTGATTTGCGTTTTATCTTTACCGAGACGCACGCAGTGCGTCTCTGTTATGTTAAAAGTCAATAT
>JAJYMU010000354.1 GCA_021786655.1 Bacteroidota bacterium | reverse complement strand
CCGTGTGACGTTACTTTGTAACTCGATGACTTTGTCACTCTGTAACTTTTCATACATATTCTTCATACTGGTTGTATCGCCTTCACAACTTGTTCAACAAGAAAGTCGCTCGATCTTGAAATTTCTTCTATCGAAACATCAGCCCGTTTCTTTATCTCTTGCGCAATAGTTTGATTACTTAACGATGCACAATTAATGATCACATTCATGTAAGCTGATTTTGCTGCGGTGCCGATTAATGACGCTGCTACACCGGCATCCGATAACGAATTTCTGTTTCCTTTATCGACTATAATTTTCAACAACGGAAGAATATCTGCGCATGTCTTCATTACTTGAGCCGGAATGTCTGCGGCGCCAATAGTTGCTTCTTCAATTTTTTTCGAGCGGATTTCTTTTTCTGCATCGGTTTCTTTCGGTAGTTTGAAAGCTTCCATAACTTTTTCAAATGCGGCGTTGTCCTTCGCGCCAAGTCCTACGAATGTCTTTTGATATGATTCTAATTTTTGTTTAACGCTGATCATCTCATTTTCAACATCTGCATATTTCTTTTTTCCAATCGTAAGATTGCAAACCATCGTTCCAAGACTTGCCGACAGAGCTCCGCATAACGCCGCAACATTTCCTCCGCCGGGAGTAGGTGAGTTGGAAGACAATTCGTTTAAGTATTCTTGTAAAGTTTTTTCGAGATTCATTTTTTCTCCTTTTCTGTAATTCTTCGTCGCTGCTCTCCTCAGAATTAAATCATATACTCAATTATTTTTTCTTCCGGTTTGAACGGGTGAAGCGCGCTCAATCCCAACTTTTCGATTGCGATACCAACTAATTTTTTCTCGTCAGTTTCTTTTCCACCCGAATAAAATCTTCCGGCTTGCAGCATCGATTCAAGCGGAACCAATCCTACAATTTCACTTCCGTTGATTTCAACACCGAGCCGCGCGGCTTCTTTCTTCACTTCTTCAAACGCAACGTGCATCGGTGTTACGTTATAGTTTGTCAGGTTCATCGATACCTGTGTGATGTTATATTTTTCGAGCGCAACGCCCATACCTTTAACTTCTTTCAATCTGCCGGGAACCTTAACTGTCTTGCCGTCAACTTTGATTACGTTGCCTTTCTCATCGCGTTTTGCGTAACCGCTTTCGCGCAAAATTTCTCCAATCTCTTTCGAATATTTTACATCATTCGATTTAATGTTCACGTTGTAAGCGATCAAGAAGAAACGGGAACCGGTTACAATCGCTCCAAGTTTGGGATTGAAAACAGCGTTACCGTAATCCGGTGCCCAGTTTGGGTCGGTTAGTTTTGATTCAAGCCCTTCGTATTCTCCTTGTCGAATACTCGATAAACTTTTTCTGTCTGCTTTCCGTGCTGCGCTTTCGTAAAGGTAAACGGGAACCTTTAACTCTTTGGAAATCAATTCGGCAAATTTTTCAGATATCTTCACGCATTCTTCTGTCGTAACATTTGCAACGGGAACGAAAGGAACAACATCAATAGCGCCGAGGCGCGGATGCTCGCCTTTATGTCTTCGCATATCTATGTTTTGTGCTGCCGCACGGCACGCGCTTAAAGTTGCGTTAAGTATTCCTTCTTCGTCTCCGGCTAAGGTAACTACAACACGGTTGTAATCCGCATCGGGTTCTAAGCTCAACAATTTTGCATTTTTAACTTTGGCAACCTCTTCTTTAATTGCTTCAAACGTTTCTTGATTTCTTCCTTCACTGAAATTTGGAACGCACTCAATAATTTTCATAAACTCTCCGCTCCCTGCATGACGGCAGGCAAGGTTGAAAAAACTATTTCACCTTTCTTGATTGTGTATTTATTAAGACTGTTGCCGATGTTGTAAATGATTTCTGCGTAATCTGTCGTATCATAAACTGCAAAGTCTGCCTGCTTGCCGATTTCAATGCTTCCGGTTTTTTCATTCAACCCCAATGCCTTTGCGGCATTAATTGTGACTGCCGGAATTATTTCTTCGATTGTCATTTTCATCTTCAGCGCGGCGAGCTGCATGATCATATGTAAATTAGGAATATTTGATGAACCGGGATTGAAATCCGTTGACAGTGCAACTATGGCATTGTTCTCGATCAGTTCTCTTGCCGGAGCGTAATTATGATCAAGAAAAAATGAAACACCGGGAAGAAGAACTGCAACCGTTTCACTTTTTGCCAACGCCGGAATCTCTTCTTCAGAAATTACTTCGAGATGATCAACCGAATCGGCTTTATGTTTAAGCGCCGTTTGCAATCCGCCAACTCTGTTAAACTGTTCGGTGTGAAGACGGAGTTTGTAACCAAGTTTTTTTGCTTTCGTGAAAATTTTATCGACTTCATCGGCAGAGAACGCGGTCTTCTCGCAAAATGCGTCAACTGCTTCCGCAAGTTTGTTTTTGATTACATAGGGAAGAAGTTCATCAATAATCAATTCGAGATAAAGTTTATGATCGTTCTTGTACTCCGGCGGATAAGTATGCGCGCCAAGGAAGGTCGGTACAATTTCAATCTGTGAATTTTTTTTGAAATGATTTATTACTTGCAGAAGTTTTATCTCGTCATAAAAACTTAAACCGTAGCCGCTTTTAATCTCGAGGGTTGTAATGCCTTGCGAAATAAAATTGTCGATTCTCGGTTTCAAAAGTTTTACAAGTTCATCAAACGAAGAATTTCTTACGGCTTTCATTGTAGCAGTGATACCGCCGCCGGCTTTTGCAATTTCTTCGTACGACGCGCCTTTGAGCCGCATCAGAAATTCATTTGCACGTGAACCGGCAAAAGCAGCGTGGGTATGGCATTCCACTAAACCGGGCAGTACGACAAGGTTCTTGAGATCAATTGTCTGATCAATTTTTAATTTAGAAACAGACGAGTTGGGCAGAATGTCCCGTATTAGACCGTCTTCAACCAGTATAGAGTGGTTTGTTAACAAACCGATATCGGTTAACGATTTACCACGCTTAACATTCTTGCTGGAAGTATTTACGGTGATAATTTGAGATGGATTTTTGAATAGTTTTCTCATGATTTGAGCAGTTCGGTTCTGAATCCCTTTTGAATGAACAAAGTAAAAAAGTTGACCGCAATTTGCGAAGATTTTTGTATAGACGTCAACATTTTCGTAAGTTTACATGTTAAAATTCGAGGGATTGGCAATTATGTCTTCAGGTAAAAAGCTTAAAATCCTCTTCGCAACCTCAGAAGTAGTTCCATTCATAAAGACAGGCGGTTTAGCAGACGTTTCCTCTGCATTACCCCAAAGATTGCAAGAAATGGGGCATTTTGTTAGGATTATCGTCCCGAAGTACGGCGCCATTGATGAAAGAAAATTCAAAATTCACGAGGTTGTCCGTCTCAAAGATCTGAAATTTAATATTGGTGAAAAGGAAGTAGTATTTTCGCTCCGGTCTTCATTTTTAATCGGTCCAAAAACCAGAGTTCAGATTTATTTTCTTGATAACCCGGAATTTTACGGCAGCAGACACAGCTTATATTCCGATCCTCTTACGAACGAAGACTATCCGGATAACGATGAACGCTTCATTTTGCTTTCGCGAGCGGTGTTCGAATTAATAAACAAACTTGGGTGGACTCCGGATATAATTCACTGCAACGATTGGCAGACGGGATTGATACCGGCTTACCTGAAATCCACGTATAAAAATGATCCGGTATTTAATTCAATCAAAACAATTTTTACAATTCACAACTTAGGTTTTCAAGGAATCTTCCCGAGATCTACATTTGGAAAAACGAGTTTGCCGAAAGAATTAGACAGCGAGAAGGGAATTCTTCACAAAGGGAAAGTTAATTTTCTTAAGAGTGGACTTCTTTTTTCCGATATGATTACAACTGTGAGCGAAACCTACGCCAAAGAAATTTACCAGAACAAAGAATTAGGAATGGGGTTGGAAGATGTTCTTAAAAAGAGAAAGAAAGATTTGTACGGAATCATAAATGGAATTGATGAAACGCTCTGGCATCCCGAAGTTGATACTAAGATAGCGCAAAAATATTCTTCCAAAACTCTTGAATTGAAAAAAGAAAACAAGCAAGCTCTGGCAGATAATTTCAATTTTACTTACGATGAAAATGTACCAGTCATCAGCATGATTACCCGGCTGTACGATAACAAAGGATTGGATCTCATAGAAAAAGCTTTTACCCAGCTGATGAAGCTAAATATCCGTTTCATCCTTTTGGGAACGGGTGATAAGAAATACCACAAGTTTTTTAAGACGGCGGCTTCAAAGTATCACGATAAATTTTTCTGTTATATCGGTTTTGATGAATCTCTTGCTCATCTAATTGAAGCCGGCTCGGATATG
>JAJYMU010000336.1 GCA_021786655.1 Bacteroidota bacterium | reverse complement strand
GAATGAAAAAAACATTCTCGGAAAGTTTAACGACGTCTTTTTTTTCGACGTAAACTTTCTGCCCAACAAAAAACTGAACGTCTTCGCTTGAATCGAACCCTTTGAATTTAATAACAAAGGATCCGTCCAATTCCTTAACATCTTCCACAAAGAACTTTTTTACCGAACCAAACACTTCCACATAAACAGAATTCAGCTGAAAGAATCTTTCATAGAAATCGGAAAAGGAATCAATTAAAACAAAACCGTTGGAGCCGTAAATTGCTTTAACTTCTGCAATCAGAAATAGGTCATCCACGATCGAAATTGATTAATCCAATATTTTTAAGATAGCGCGCTTGCCATCTTTAGCAGCGATGGCAGTAAGCAAGGTTCTCATAGCTTGAGCCGTTTTTCCCTGTTTCCCGATAACCTTTCCCACATCGTCTTGACCAACCTTGAGTGTGAGCTCAATAGTTTTCTCGTCCGGAGTAGTTTCCTCTAGTGAAACACTACCAGGATTATCAACAAGGTGCTTTGCGATAAATTCAATAAATTCCTTCATGAGAGTACCTTTAAGTTAAGTGAACCATCAGGGTACTTAATTGTGCACGCTAATCCGTTTAAGAGAACTAGCTACTCGGAAGCAGTACCCTTTACTTCCGCTTCACCATCTTTGTTATCCTGCTTTGCAGCGGTCGCTTTTTTCGATTTCTTTTTTTCAGCTTTCTTTTTCAAAGCTGAAGCCAAATTTGCTTCTTTAATTTTTTTCCATTCATCAAGTTTTGAATTTATCGCTTCTTCAGATAGACCTTTTTTCATCAATTCTCTTTTCAGAATAATTCCTTGATTACTTAAAAGGTTCTTCACAGTATCCGTAGGTTGGGCACCAACACCAAGCCAGTATAATGCTCTGGATTCCTTTATATCTACAGTAGCAGGTTCGGTCTTAGGATTATAAAGACCAATTGCTTCTATAAATTTTCCATCTCTAGGTGAACGCGAATCAGCCGCTACAACTTTATAGACAGGCTGTTTTTTCTTTCCCATTCTTCTTAGTCTTAACTTAACTGCCAATTTAGTATTTCCTCCTTTGATTATATAAACTAATTAAACCTTATGTTTTTCATACCCGGCAATGAAAGCTTACCGGCGTTTTTGTTCAGCATTTTCATCATCTGCTGCATTTGTTCAAACTGTTTTATCAATCGATTAACATCTTGAATCGAATTACCGCTGCCGCGCGCAATTCGTTTCCGTCTGCTTCCGTTCAACACTTTAGGACTCGACCTTTCGTGTTTCGTCATCGACTGAATGATCGATTCAACCCTTACCAGTTGCGCGTCATCAACATCCGCATTCTTCAGTGCGGAACCGGCACCGGGAATCATTCCGATCAAGGATTTCAACGAACCCATTTTCTTAATCATTTTTATCTGCTTAAGAAAATCATTAAAGTCGAATTTGTTATCTCTGAATTTCTTCTCGAGATCCTCGGCTTCTTTTTCATCGAATTGCGCTTGAGCTTTCTCGACCAGCGAGACAACATCTCCCATACCGAGAATTCGCGAAGCCATACGATCGGGATAAAATATTTCGATCGAATCAAGCTTCTCGCCCATGCTTACAAATTTTACCGGGCGATCAACTACAGCACGAATCGAAAGAACGCAACCTCCGCGTGAATCACCATCAAGTTTTGTAAGAACAACTCCGTCAAATTCCACTTTTTCATGAAAAGCTTTAGCGGAATTCACAGCGTCTTGTCCGGTCATAGAATCAACAACGAACAAAGTTTCAGTCGGATTGACTTTCGCTTTGATTTGTGCGGCTTCAGTCATCATGTTTTCATCGATGTGGAGTCTTCCCGCAGTATCGATGATCACAGTGTTGAGACCGTTTGCTTTCGCATAATCCAATGATTCGGAAGCAATCTTTACCGGATCCTGGCTGCCTTCAATTGAAAACACGGGAACATCAATTTGAGAGCCCAAAATTTTCAGTTGAGTGATAGCCGCAGGCCGATAAACATCAGCAGCAACTAAAAGAACATTTTGTTTTTTATTTCTTAAATATTTTGCAAGCTTGGCACTAAAAGTAGTCTTACCGCAGCCTTGAAGTCCAATTAGCATAATCACCGTTAAACCGGAAGCATTCAAGCTCAGTTCAGCGCCTTTGCTTCCTAAAAGAACGTTCAGCTCATCATAAATTATTTTTGTGATAAGCTGTCCAGGCGTTACGGATGATAAAACTTCTTTGCCAAGCGCTTTTACTTTTACATCTTCAATGAATTGCTTGGCAACTTTGTAATTTACATCAGCATCTAAAAGAACACGGCGGATATCTCGTAGCGTATCCGCAATATTTGTTTCGGTTAGCTTGCCCTGTCCGGTAATTTTCTTGAGAGCTTTCTCAAGTTTTTCAGTCAAATCATCGAGCATCTTACACTAACCCTAATAAAAGATAATAAAAAGAGAATTCATTTCAAACGTTAACTACTTAAGATTCTTTAAGGGCATTCGCTCCGGACACAATTTCCAGTATTTCTTTAGTAATTGAAGCTTGACGAACCTTATTAAAAGTGAGCTGTAAACTGCGAATCAGCTCTTTAGCATTTTCCGTTGCCATATCCATTGCTGTCATTCTGGCGCCCAGTTCTGCTGCATAAGATTCTAGCAATATCGTCCACATCTGCGTGTTTAGGTGTTTCGGCAAAAGTGCGTTGATAATGCTTGTTCTATCCGGCTCGTATATATAATCCGCAGCCGATGCAGTTTCGTTAGCTTCTGTCTCAAAGGGTTTTATTGGAACAATCTGCACAGAAGTTGTTTTCTGCTGAATGACGGATTTAAACTCATTATACACAACAAAAACTTTATCAATCTCACCGGAAAGATACTTGTTCGTAAGCTCTTTAATTAATCCGGAAGCAAATTCAAATTTGAGGTTGGAAAAGATTCCCGGGTAGGATCCAACGACGGGATAATTTCTTTTGGTAAAATAATCGTTACCTTTTTTACCAACACAATAAAGCTGAAGTTTTCCATTGTGGTGAAATTCAATTAGCTCACCTTTGATCATTAGTTCGGCAGTTCTGATTATGTTCATGTTGAACGCGCCGCATAAACCTCTATCGGAGGTTACAACAATCAATGCAATACTTTTAACTTCCCTTTCGACAAAAAGAGAATTCTCAAAATCTTTTTGAGCGCTTAATAAATGTCTAAGAAGCTCGGCAATTTTTTTAGAATACGGTCTGGCGTTGATGATGTTTTCCTGAGCGCGACGTAAACGTGCGGCGGAAACCATTTTCATCGCCTTGGTAATCTGCTGGGTGCTTTTAACACCCTTGATTCTTCCTTTTATGTCTCTGAGTGTTGCCATTTCTAAAAATTAGCTCTTCTCCCGAAGGGATGGATGACCATTAAATTTTTCGATAAATTCTTCAACAGCTTTTTTGATTAACTGCACAGTGTCATCATTCAATGCTTTCGCTACTCTAATGCTTTCAAAGATTTGCGAATATCTTAATTCAACATACTCCAAGAATTCTTTTTCAAATCTTTTTACATCAGTCACATCAACAGATTCAAAATAATTATTGGTACCTACAAAAACACTCACAACTTGTTTTTCTACAGGTACCGGCACATACTGACCTTGCTTCAGCAATTCAACCAGACGCGCACCTTTTGCGAGTGTACGCTTTGTTGATTTATCAAGATCGGAACCGATTTTTGCAAAAGCTTCCAGTTCTCTGTATTGCGCAAGATCCAATTTTAACGAACCGGCAACTTTTTTCATCGCTTTAATTTGTGCATTACCGCCGACACGTGATACCGAAATACCGACATCAATTGCGGGACGAACACCGGCATTGAACAAGTTCGGCAATAAATAAATTTGTCCGTCAGTAATTGAAATAACATTCGTCGGAATGTAAGCTGATACGTCTCCTTGTTGCGTTTCAATAATCGGAAGTGCAGTTAAACTTCCGCCTCCAAGATCTTCACTCAATTTGGAAGCGCGCTCAAGCAATCGTGAATGCAAATAGAAAACGTCGCCTGGATAAGCTTCGCGTCCCGGAGGTCTTCTAAGCAACAGTGACAATTCACGATAAGCAGCAGCTTGTTTTGATAAATCATCATAAATTACTAGCGCATGTCTGCCGCTATCTCTAAAATATTCGCCGAGAGTTGCGCCGGCATACGGAGCGATATACTGAAGCGGTGCCGGTGTTGATGCAGGCGCTGAAACAACTGTAGTGTATTCCATCGCGCCGGCTTCTTCAAGTTTAGCAACAACTTGAGCAACCGTAGAATTCTTCTGACCGATAGCAACATAAACACAGTA
>JAJYMU010000237.1 GCA_021786655.1 Bacteroidota bacterium | reverse complement strand
CAATGTTCATATTAATCAAGCTGGCAGCCTCCCAAGCATAAGCTGCATTTAGTTCATCACTCGATAGACGGTGGGCATCTGCAGTTTCAAATCCGTCTATACCAAAGTGCGAATTTTCGGATGGAACCCATGTTTGTGCGATTGAATCTAAAGCTGAAAAAGCAAATACAATGAACAGCAAAAATCTTAACTTTTTCATTTCATTACCTCCGATCCTTAGCGTCATCGCGCCTAGAATGAAAGGGAGGAACAGCTAACTTGCCAACCGTTTAATACTGAAGGTATTTAGACTGAGGTGCTAAAACGCGAAGAATTATTTGAGTTATATTTTTATTAAACATGTTTAGAGAGATTATTTTCTCAACACAAAAGGAAGACTCAAACAATTACATTATTCTACATCAGCTGGATTTGGGGGTAAGATCGAATTTTATTCTTATTTAAGTTACCAATTTTCTATGACAACTAACATTCTTATAACTGTTTTGAGGGGGAATTTATCTCTTTAGCAGTTTCTTTCACTGCTTCAATAATTTGTTTGTAACCGGTGCATCTGCACAAGTTACCTGCAATGGCATCTTTGATTTCTTCTTCATCAGGATTGGGATTTTTATTTAATAATGCCGATGCCGATAATACCATACCGGGCGTACAGAATCCGCATTGAATGGCTCCATGCAACAGAAAATTTTTCTGAAGCGGATGAAGTGCGTTGTGATTTGCTAAGCCTTCAATTGTAAGTATTTCGTTACCGTCTATCTGACCTGCTAAAACTAAACATGAGTTAACCGCGCGACCATTCATTAAAACCGTGCATGCGCCGCATTCCCCAACACCGCAACCTTCCTTGGTTCCGGTAAGATCAAACTTTTCACGGAGTAAATCTATTAACCGAATGTAAGGTTCGACAGCAACCTTTACATTTTTTCCGTTCACTATGAATTTAATCTCAGTCATAATCCGCGCTAATCCGTTTAATCAGATTTTATCCGTGTTCTATTTCTTTTAAAAGTTGATAGAACATTTGCTGTACAACCGGCAGTTTATATTCGCTAGACCATCTTAATCCTGTTACATTCAAAATTTGTTCTCCAAGTTTCTGTGAAAGCAATTTCAAGAATTTATCATCGGCATATTTTCCTTTCGCTAATTTTTCAAGATCAGAAAAACGAATTCCGATTGGCGTAACGGCGCCGGATGCAATTCTAATCTCGTCTATCATGTGGTTTTGAGTTTTCGTCAAAACTGCCAATGTTATCCGGCTAATCGCAACGGCACGCCTTCGTCCAAGCTTATAAAAATCTCCTCTAAATTCTTTCGATGGAATAGGAATGTTAATCCGGGTAACGATTTCGTCTTTGTTAAGTTTTGTTTTATATGGACCGGTAAGAAATTCACCAATTGAAATTTCTTTTTTGGAACTAAGCGACTCAACTTCAATCGTTGCGTTGTAAACCAGTAACGCGGGTACCGTATCAGCACACGGAGCGTTGTTAACAAAATTCCCGGCGATTGTTGCACGGTTTCTAATCTGCACGCTTCCGATTGTACTGCATGCTTTCCACAACAAAGGCAACTCTTCCTTCACAATTTGATTTTGCAGCATATCGGAAAATGTTTCTGCGCCACCGATCGAAATTTTTTCTCTCGTCTGGGTTATACTTTTAATCTCCGGAATTCTGTTTATGTCAATCAACAGCTCTGAATTTGCAAAACGGTTTGAACCTTGCTGCAATCCGGGCACCACATCGGTTCCGCCGGCGATTATTCGGCAATTATTCTTACGTTCAACCAGAAGGCTTAACGCTTCATTCAGATTTTTCGGGATTAATATTTCCAGAGACGAAATCACTTGCTGCCTCGCTTCAAATCTTCCGGTCGTAATTTTTTGCTCAATAAAACTTCTTCCAAGTTCATCGGAAGTTTAAAAAATCTTTTTCCAACAGCATTATAAACGGCATTCGAAATCGCCGCAGCAGTTAATTCCAAAGTTGGTTCGCCAAGGGATTTAGCGCCCCATGGTCCGTAAATATCTTTTCCCTCAACAAAAATTGGATTGATCTCGCCGATATCTTTACTCGTAGGAATTGTGTATTGATCAAAATTTAATTCGCGGATAAAACCTTTATCGGTTGTAACTTCTTCAAAGATTCCGTATCCCGCGCCTTGCGTGACACCGCCGTAAACTTGTCCCAAAGCACCGAGCATGTTAATCACTTTGCCGGCATCGTGCACAGCGGTAACTTTATCAACATAAATCTCACCCGTAGCAATATTTACTCTCACTTCAGCAACTTGACAGCCGTACACGTAAGTGAAGTACGCATCGCCTTGACCGACATGTTCATCCCAACCGACAGATGGACTTTTGTACCAACCAATTGTTGCGAGACTAATTCCGCGTTGGTAAGCTAGTTTGCATATATCTTTGAACGTGATTGGTGATTGGTGATTGGTGATTAGTACTTGGTTATTTTGAAAAACAATTTCATCATCGGATTTTAAATTCCATTCGCTGCGGATTAATTCTTCCAGACGTTTGCGCAAAATTTCTGCAGTTGCTTTTACCGCACCGCCGCCCATTAATGTTGCACGAGACGCAACAGTCGGTCCGCTGTCCGGGGTAGTTCCGGTATCAAGTTCGAGATAAATTATTTGATCAGTCGAAATTCCGAAAACTTCTGCTGCAATAATTGAGTATGTTGTTCGTAATCCTTGACCGTTTTCAGCAAGCCCGCAATCAAGATAAACACTGCCGTCGTTTTGAATTGAGATGTAAGCGCTGGCGGCATCCGTTCCTTCGGCGCCGAGCGAGCATCCGCGGAAACTTACTGCCAATCCGATTCCTTTTTTAATCAAACTATCCGGTGAAATAAATTGTGATTCATTTATGATCGGCGAGGAAAAATCATATTCGATGAGTTGTGATTTATCCTTTTTGTTTTCCAGCCATTTTTTTCTGAAGCCGGTGTCTTCTTCAGCCGTTTCAAGAACAGTCAAAAGATTTACTTCATGGTTCTGTAATTTCTGACCCGTTGCAGTTATCGAACCGGATTTGTATCCGTTAACTTTTCTAATTTCATCCGGCGTCATATTTAATTGCACAGCAATTTCATCCATCAATGATTCTTGAGCAAAGATCGGCTGCGGCGAACCGAAACCGCGCATCGCACCGGTGTAAGGATTGTTTGTGTAAACCGCGCGCACATCCGTGTGAACGTTTTCGATTTCATAAGGTCCGGTTGCCTGAACAACCGTGCGCCAAGTAACGAAAGGACTCATCGAAGCATAAGCGCCGCCATCGGCAAGAATATCAATCTTCATCGCTTGTATCTTGCCGGATTTATTGTAACCAACTTTGTAATTCAAAACGTACGGATGACGTTTGTACGATTCTAAGATTGATTCTTCCCGCGTATAACGAATTTTAACGGGACGATTTATTTTCATTGCTGCAACGGCCGCACGCGCAGAAAGGATGCACATTATATCGTCCTTGCCGCCGAACGATCCGCCAAGATGGGCTTGCTGAATTCTGACTTTGCTTAAGGGAAAATTCAGAACTTCTGAAACAAATCGCCGCGTGGTAAATGGATTTTGAATGCTTCCGATTACTTTAACACCAAGTGAAGTTTCAAGAGGAATTGCCACGACCGCTTCCGGCTCAAGATAAGAATGTTCGATCAACTGTGTTGAATAAGTTTGCTCTAATACAAATTCACTTTCTGCAAAACCTTTCTCAACATTTCCTTTTCTAAGCGGATGATGAATTATAAGATTACTCCCCTCCACCGGATGAATTAGAACTGCATCCGTTTCCAAAGATTTTTTTGGATCGGTTAGAAGTGGGAGCGGGGTGAAATCAACTTTAATTTTTTTCACAAGCTCATGCAACTTGGCTTCGGATTCTCCTACAATCATTGCGAGTACATCGCCAGGAGTAACAACTTTCTCATTGCAGAAAATCGGCTGATCGTTTTTAATCATTCCAACTTTTTTCGTTCCAGGTACATCGTCAGCGGTGATAATCGAAACAAGCGATTCATCATTTTCGATTGCGGAGAAATCAATTGAATTTATTTTGGCATGAGCAGATGAAATTCTCAGCATTACGGCATGAAGCATTCCGGGAAATTTGTAATCGTCGGCAAATTTAGCGCGACCGGTTACTTTATCAAGTCCGTCTTCACGTATAACCGGTTTACCAACAACTGAAAATTCTTTGTTCATTCTAGCTCAAATCCATCTTCGTCATTTTAATTTGTTAACTAATCTTTCACCATGGACATAAATCTCATTCTTAATTTTACTCTCGTCTTTGTCCAGCAATTGAA
>JAJYMU010000023.1 GCA_021786655.1 Bacteroidota bacterium | reverse complement strand
AATCGAAAAGGACACAATCATTCTTATTGATGTCGGTTCTCATTCCGAGATTTATTAGAAAGGAGCATTCGTTTCACACCTAATTAATTTATGAATAACAAATTCTCACACTTAATCAGCAATCTTCAGTAATGTCACTTAGAATGCATGAGCGGCTCTCCGTTATCTACTTAGAATATTTCTTATCTTTGCAAAAAGTTTTGAGGAATGATGAATTTCAGAGTAACAAAATCCGAAATTATTTTTCGCGGAAAAGTCTTCGATGTTCAAGTCGATGAGATAGAATACAACGGAAGCGGTAATAAAGCGCGACGAGAAGTTGCCGTTCATCCCGGCGGTGCCGTAGTTGTTGCGGTTAAAAACGACGGCAAAATAGTAATGGTTACACAATACCGTTATCCCAGCAAAGAAGTTTTACTCGAATTACCAGCCGGTAAATTAGATAAAGGCGAAGATCCTCAAGTTTGCGCAACTAGAGAACTAACCGAAGAAACCGGATACACTTCAAATAAAATTTCCAAGCTTGGAAAGATTCACACTAGTCCCGGATTTTGTTCTGAAGTCCTGCACATTTTTCTTGCTGAGAATTTAGTACCCGGTGATCACGCACGCGAAGAAGGTGAAGAAGGAATGGAAATGTTTGAGTTTACCTTGGATGAGATTGAAGAAAAAATTAGAATCGGAGAAATAGCAGACGCAAAAACCATTTGTGGTATATTAATGTATAAACTAAATTCTGAACGCAGAGCGTAGAGTGTAGAGTGATCAAATACTCTACGTTCTACACTCTTCACTCATTAGTAAGCTCCTCCAATTCAACTTTATGAAGGTGTGTAATTTTCTTTCCTAAAAACCGTTCTGCAACTTCCCGAAATTTTACCGGAACATCACTCACATAAAATTCGCTTTCGCCATGATGCACCGATTGATTTCTCAACTGACGACCGTTAAGATAATCTTCCACCAATCTTGCAGCAGGTGTACCGGAATCTACCAGTCGTACATTTTTACCGACGACTTTCTGAATTATGTCCGAGAGAATTGGATAGTGCGTGCAGCCAAGAACCAAGCTATCTATCTTTTTCTCTTTCAATTCGCTCAAATATTCTTTCGCAATCATCTCGGTAACTTTGTGATTAAGCCATCCTTCTTCGGCAAGCGGAACGAACAATGGGCAAGCTTGCTCGTAAACTTTGACTTTTGGGTTCAGCTTTTTTAATTCGTGCGCATACGCTTGATTATTAATTGTCGCTCTCGTTCCGATTACACCGACTACTTTTTTCATGGATTCTTGCAGAGCCATCTTTGCACCCGGCTCAATCATTCCAATTACCGGAATTGTCAGGAATCTTTTCAGCTCTTTCAACGCAACGGATGAAGCGGTATTGCATGCAACGACAAGCAGCTTAATATTTTTCCTCAACAAAAAATTTGCCGCTTGAAGAGAGTATTCAATCACCGTTTCATTCGATTTCGATCCGTACGGTACTCGCGCCGTATCTCCGAAGTAAACAATATTTTCGTTCGGCATTAAACGTGTGACAGCTCGTACCACGGTAAGTCCGCCAATACCTGAATCAAAAAAACCTATTGGATTTGTTCTGTTCATGAAATTCAATTTGACACCTATAACATTTCTTCTATTGTTTGAGTTAATTCGTGAGTGATGAGTTCGTAAACGTCCGGCGAGATTTTTTTTCTATTCCGATCAAGGATGTAAAACGAGTCAACCACGTCGTCTGCCTTAGTGGAAATTTTTGCGAAGTAGATCGAAAGCCCCAGTTCATTCATCTTTTTTGTCACTTGGAACAAAAGTCCCAGCCGGTCGGGCGAAAAAATATCGATGATTGTGTACTTGTCATGTTTTTCAAATGCAATTTTAATTTTTCCCTTCCGTTTGAAAAGTTTGCTTTCGAGCCGGCGCCACTTGGATTTGATTTGATTGAATTCTTTCGTTATCTGTAATTCGTTTTCGATTGCCAGATTCAGGTCTTTAATAATCTTTGCGTAACGTTCCTCTCCTATTGGCTTGTTTGTTCTGAAATCGGTTACGTTGAAGCTATCAATAACAATTCCGTCTTTGCGCGTAAATATTTTCGCGTCGTGAATGTTTAGATCGTTGATAGAAAGCGCGCCGCACAAATGTGAAAGCAGCGCTTCGGAATCTCTTGTAATAACCGTTACGACTGTAAAAGGTTCGTCAATTTTGAAAAAGACCGAGACGGCGGAACCTTTCTCTATTTCTTCGATGTGCTGATTAATTTCTTCAGTAGAAAAATGCTGCATGTAGCCGAGATCGTTAATTGATTCGATATGATCGATGAATGAATCTTCAGAAGGAATTTCCGAACCGCTGATGATCTCCCGCAAATTGTACGACAGCAGTTCCTGCGCAGTGATTCTGTCATCGAGCATGGTTTTTATTTTGCGGTAAAGTTCATTCAGCAAATCGCTCTTCCACTGCGTCCACACAACTTGCGATACAGCAGATAGATCGGCATACGTGAGCATGTAGAGAAAATCAATTTGTTTGGAATATGAAAACAACTGCGCAAAATTATTCAGCGTTGAAGGATCATTGAGATTCCGGCGGAAGGCAACCTGTTCCATTACCAAATGATTTCTAACCAAGAATTGTACAATTTCAATTTCATCCGGACCGTAACCCAAACGTTCCATAATCGAATTGGCGATTTCAGCGCCGATGATTTCATGCCCGGAAATACTGATCGGTTTGGCGATGTCGTGAAAAAGCACCGCGAGATAAAGAATGTCTCTATCGCGCAGTCCTTGAAATAATTTTCCTAACGGAGAAGTTTCTGTTGCTAAGTTTTCAAGATTGTTCAGCGCAATCAACGTATGCTCGTCGGCAGTGTAACAATGATATACTCCGGGTTGAAAAAATCCGATCATATCTTTGAACTCAGTCAGAAAAGCGCCGAGCACGCCGAGCTCGTTCATTGCGGTTAAAGTTTTGCCGACATTCTTCGGAAGTTTCAAAATCTCTCTGAAGAAAACGGACGACTGCGGCTCAAAAGTTTGCGTCTCTTCATGATCAATAACGCTTTCAATTATTTGCGAACGCAAATTTTCATCGAAGTGCGCGTCGTGAAGTCCGCGGTAATAAAATGCTCTTAGTATGCTCGAAAGTGAAAGTGAAGAGTTCCGATTAACAGAAATCACTTCTCCCTTCAGAGTAAAATCGGTATCGAGATGAATTGCAAGGTACTTGCTCATCGGCGGCGTGATCTCTTCGTAGTAACGCTTCATCATTGTCCGCGCGAAACGCTTTATGACATTCGCCGAATCAAAATATTTGCGCATGTATTGATGCCAGCCGTCGCCTGTGTGACCGTGAACGTTGGCAATTTTTTCCTGGTATGTGAATTCCAGCCGGTCGTTTTTATGATTGCTGATTAGATGAAGATGATTACGTGTGTTCAAAATCATCCGGTAACTTTCCTGGAGCCTAGCAACAGCTCTCGGCACAAGAATTTTTTCTTTTTTCAGAATCGAAAGAAAATGCTGTGTCTGCGTGATTTCTTCCTGAGAGGTTAACGAAAGATTATTCTGAAGAGTGTAAATCCATTCGACCAGTTGAATGTCTCTCAACCCGCCGGCAGTGTATTTTACATTGGGCTCAAGAGCTTTTGCGGAATCGCCGTACTTGTGATAACGTTCTTCAAGATCGATATAGTATTTATTGATGAGTTCGGTTTTCTGTTTGGCGGAAATCGATTCAAATATTTTCTGACTCCATGCCGCATAAAGTTTTTCGTTGCCGAGGATATATCTCGTTTCGAAAAATTGGGTGAACGCGTGCAAATCTTCTTTCAAGAATCTTTTTATATCTACATACTCGCGAACGGTATGCGAGACTTCAATGCCCGCATCCCACAACATCGTAACGCAGTCTTTAATTGTCTTTTCGTTGCCGTCAATTTTTTCGAAGATGAACATTATATCTATATCGGAAAACGGGGAAAGCTCCCGACGGCTGAAACTACCCACCGAGGCAACAGCGCATTTCAGTTTTTGCCCATGCAAAATTTTCTGAATGTACTCCTCAACCAGCAAGCTCCATTTCACGCAGAACTTGAAAGGGTCCCTTTGCAGATCTTCATCTTGAAAGATAAGATCACGATCGACAAAAAATTTTTCTTTTAGTTTCAGTGGATCCATAGTCAGCAATTCTATAAATACGTGTAGGGACGAGGTAATCCCAATGTTGTCAGGTTAAGAATTATTGGGCTAAAGCCCTATTAGCTTTTACTTGTTCTAACCCCACGCTCTCGCCTCGTAAGCCGCAAGGCGAAGCGGGTAAGCGTGGGGTTA
>JAJYMU010000030.1 GCA_021786655.1 Bacteroidota bacterium | reverse complement strand
TCCGATCTGCCTTGCTCTTCTTGAGTAAACGGAACAAAAAGTTTCGGAATGTATTCTTCGGAAATTCCTATGCCGGAATCTTTAACGGTTACAACAATGTTTCGTTGTTTGTCTCTATCAATGGTAATTTCTATCTGCCCGAAGTTAGTATACTTAATTGCGTTGTCTATCAAGTTTACGAAAATTTGCGTGACGCTGTATTGATCTCCATACACTTTTGCAGTTTTCAGTTTTGATTGAATGATCAGATCCAGTCCTTTTCTTCTGGCAGTAAACTCGTACTCTCTTCGTATTACATTGAACACCTCTTCGACCAAATCAAAATTTTTCCAAGTGGGCTCGTACGTTCCCAGTTGCATTTCGGACATATTCAAAATTAAATCTATGGTTCTTATCACGCGCTTGATCGAAGTATCGATAGCAAAAAAACTTTCCTCCAATACAGGTGTAAGTTTACTTTTCATTTCGTCTTTAATAAAATTTGTAAAACTCAATGTAACATTCAGAGGGGATCTAATTTCGTGAGACATTTGAGCTAAAAATTCACTTTTCAATTGGGTTGATCTTTCGGCTTCATCGCGTGCTTTTAAAACCTCCATCAGCATTTTGTTCTTCTCGGTAACATTGTTTATAAAACCGTAAAAGATTCCGCCGCCATCCGGACTGTAAGCAACGCTGGTTTCAATCGATAAAACAGTGCCGTTCTTGGCTAAAAGTTTCGACTCAAATTTTTGCGGACCGAATTTCATAATCTGTTCCGCGCGCTCTTTTATGTTTTGAGTTGTCTCTAAAAAATCCAAGTCATTTATTTTCATTTGAAAAAGTTCAGACCGCGTGTATCCGGTTAACTGGCAAAGCGAATCGTTAACCTCTAGAAATGTTCCGCCAGTGTTTGAAATAAAAAATCCGTTCATCGTAGTTTCGATGATTGTACGATACTTTTTCTCGCTGTTAACGAGAGCTTCTTCAGTAAGTTTTCTTTCCGTAACATCTCTGCTTACGCCTAGGACTTCAGTAACTTTTCCATCGCGGTTTTTTAGCAATGTTATAACCACTTCGGTATTTATAATTGATCCGTCCTTGCATTGCTGGTCAACTTCAACCGTATGAGTTCTTGCGGATTCATTTCCGTTTTCGTAATCCTTTTTTAGGTCAATAATAATTTTGTTTATCTGTTGGTAAGATTTATTTGTAAGAGAATCGACAAAAGGTTTTTCGATAACTTCTTCCGGAGAGAAACCCCTTAATCTTTGAACCGACGGGCTTACGAATTTGAATTTATTTTTTGGAATGCTTAAAAGCCAAATCACGTCGTTAGTGTTAGCTGTTATAAGATTATAAAGGTCACGCTGAGTTTCAAATTCATCTGCTACTTCGGCATAACTTTTAAGTGATTTTTTTATCAGAACAAACAGTACTGCTGCTGAAATGAGCAAAAAAACCGTACCGCTTATTAACTCGATATAAGAATGAAACTCATAATGGCTGTAATACTTATCCCCAATTCTTTCTATTGTGAAATACCAAATTGCGCCCATAAAAAAATAGATTACCGCAATTTTTATTGCAGTTTGAGAGGATCCCAAAAGCAGTTTCTTATGAAAGGTTTTGCTCATGAGCAGACTTGTATCGCTGAAAGATTTTTTTTTCGTGTTTTCACAATCGACATACTTAAGAAGTCGGCTTATAATTTAGTTAATTATTAACATTTCCAAACATATTTTCTGAAAAAAATTTTTAAATATTTCTAGATGAAATAACGTTTTCAGTTTCCTTGCATCAAACATTGTTCTGCCAATACCAGTAATTCAAATCGCTTAATAAAACCGGATTGTGAGTCCAATCACATGATCTAAAATCAAAAATCTTATATTAACCGCCAGTAATTGTTTGCAATTTGGGAATTTATAAAATGACTGTTGATGAAAGGCAACATGCAAAACTTCTGGCAATAGATGATGACGAATCAACACAAAAGATGCTAAGGCCAACACTCTCTAAGCACTTTGATATTGATGTCTGTGCTAACAGCAAAGAATTTCTTGACTCGACCGCAAACAAAGAGTACGATATATTCTTGATGGATATTTCATTAAGAGAAGAAGTGGACGGCTGCGATTTAACCCGCCAGTTGAGACAGTCGGAAAAACACAAAACGAAACCTGTCATAGCTTTTACAGCATTTCAATCCAACAAAGAACGACAAAGAGCGTTTGAAGCTGGCATCGATTTATTTCTGACCAAACCAGTAATGCCAAAGGATCTGATTAATATCTTAGTGAGGTACGTACAGTAAGTTTGGGGTTTGAATCATGGGAGTTGCGTGCCGTGCCTAAGAATGGATTTTTTGTCGTTGGTTTGTTTTATATTTTTTTGTAAGTTGGTTTTAGGTGTAAACCAGCCAGCAATGTAAAATTTGTTAACAATAAGTAAACCACATGGGTTCAGCACAATTATTATTAGTTGCGGGCGGTTTAATTTTACTCGGAGTTGTTTCGTTAACAATTTACAACTCGTTTGGATCGAAAACCGACTCTGACTTATACAATGAAGCTTACATTACGGGATCAGGTGTAGCACAATCCATCATAGATCAAATCCTTACCAAGTCATTCGATCAGAATACCGTCTCTGCAAGCGTTACCAACCCAAACTCACTAACAGCCGTGAATTTATTAGGACCGGATGCCGGTGAAAGTAATGTTACTCAATTTAATGATGTTGACGATTACAAGAACTATTCAAGAAACGATACTCTTTCCGTAATGGGAATATTCCACAGCCATGTTGATGTAAACTACGCAACAAAAATGAATCCTGATCAACTTAGCGGTACAAGAACATTTACAAAACGAATAGACGTTTTCGTAACCAACGTTTATTTAAAGGATACACTTAAATTTAGTTATGCAAAAACTTATTAGAAACTATGTCTGATTTAATTGAATTAATCGGTTCTACAGTAATTGCGGGATATGTTATTCTTATTATTCTTGCTCTTAATTTGAGAGTGAGCAGTTCTGCAACTCAATATTACCAGGATACTTTCAACCAGCAAAGCGCAATTACTGCCGCCGATATTATTGAAGACGATTTTTACAAAATCGGATTTAAAGCAACGGGTGCTAAGATTGTACAGGCAGATTCCAGTTTAATCAAGTATGCTTCTGATTACAATAACAACGGGACAATGGATACCCTTACTTATTACTTAAGCGCAACGTCTTCAATGAGCAGCACTACTAATCCGAATGATAAGTTACTTTATAGAAAGGTAAATCAAACTACCTATACTGCGTCGATAGTAACCAGATTTTACATGCAGTATTATGATTCGTTGTTGAATAGTCTTTCTTACGCTTCACTAACAAGCCAATCAAATTTGAATAGAATCAGAACCATAAGAGTTTTGATTCAAACAGAATTAGCTGATCCTATAGATAATTCATACGCTCCGGTTGAATGGAGAAAAGAATTTAGACCCAGAAATTTGCAGTAGGAGAATTAGATGGGCAAAACTGTACTAATATATCTTCTCGGAACGCTTTCTGTTTTTGCGGTTATAAATTTCAACGTTAACAATGCGCTCCTAAATCAATCAAGTTCCTCTTACAGTTATTACGCGGAACTTAGAACAAGAGACATCGGCAATTCAATGGTAGAAATGTTGACATCTCAGCTCGCCGACAGCATTCAGTATAGAGTTACATCTCCGACCACAAAAAATTTGTTTGGCGGGCAGGCAGTTTATACTGTGAGGGATACTGTTGTAAGTCCGGATTCCATGGTAAAAATTGCAGTGACAGCTACTTACTTTGGTCAAACAAAAAAAATGGTTTCTATGATGAAGAAACCAGGCAGCGGTGGACCGGTGCCTCCTCCGGCGTTTCGATATGCTATTTTTTCAAACGGTAATTTACAGTTAAGCGGCAATACCGAAATAGCAGCCGAGGAAGAGTATAATGCAAATGTGCATTCAAACGGCAGTGTACAATTGAGCGGGCATCCTGAGATTGAAGGATTTGTTACATATGTCAACCAATATTCGCAGAGCGGGAATCCTGAAATCCAGCCAAATCAAAACCCAGATCACTTGCCTGTAACAAACCAAATCTCGCCTGTACCGGTTCCAACTTTTAATCCGGATGATTATCAAAGTATAGCACAACAAACTTACCCCGGCAACTTCAATTTAAGCGGAAATAATACGGTTACTTTAGGGACAGCTCAGAATCCAAAAATAATTTACGTCGGCGGAAATCTTAGTTGGTCTGGTAATGTAACCGTAACTGGTTACGGCATTATTGTGGTTAAAGGTAATTCACAAATGAGCGGGA
>JAJYMU010000054.1 GCA_021786655.1 Bacteroidota bacterium | reverse complement strand
TTTCTGCTTGCCGATTCCGTTACGTGTGCGCTTTCAAATCAAAACACGCCGAACGGATATTACAACATTGAACGAATGCTGCGCTCTGTGCTGACTCAATGCGGAAAAATTAAAGCATGCGGAAGCTGCGCCGAGGCAAGAGGAATCGCAAAATTGCAGTTGTTAGACGGTGTCGAAATTTCCAACATGAAAGAATTTGCACAATGGACGGTTGACGCCGATAAAGTAATTACGTTTTAACGAGAAGAACATATAACAATAATAAATATCAAAGACATGCAGAGTAAAAAAATTTTGTTTCTTGCACTTTTGATTTTAGCTCAATCTCTTTCCGCCCAACGATTGATTGATTACGTTGATCCGTTCATCGGCACCGGCGGACACGGGCACACATATCCCGGCGCTACGTTGCCGTTCGGAATGATTCAGCCGTCGCCTGATACTGATACGCAAGGGTGGGATTGGTGTTCCGGCTATCATTATTCCGATCACTCGATCATGGGTTTCAGTCACACACATCTTTCCGGAACCGGCGCAACTGATTACGGAGATATTCTATTTATGCCGACAGTCGGCGAGTTGAAATTTGAACCGGGACAGAAGGATAAACCCGGCGAAGGATATCGTTCGGAGTTTTCACACAAAACCGAAAAGGCATCGCCCGGTTACTACAGCGTTTCGCTCGATAGTTACGACATCATTACCGAGTTAACGTGCTCGATGCGCGCGGCAATTCACCGCTACACTTATCCGGCAACGGACAAAGCAAACGTGATCATCGATCTCAAACACGGATTGGACGACAACTGCGAATCGTACATCAGATTTGTCGGGCAAAATACAATTGAAGGGATGCGGAGATCGCACGGCTGGGCGCAAGACCACACATTTTATTTCGTCGCAGTATTTTCAAAACCGTTCGAAAATTTCGGAACTGTTACCGACGACAAAGCGGCAGACGGAAACCGTCAAGCAGGCGGTAAAAATTTGAAGGGATACGTTCGTTTCAAGGCCAAAGATCAGGAACAAATTCTTATCAGGATTGGAATCTCGGCTGTTGGAATTGACGGCGCGAGAAAAAATCTTGAAAAAGAAATTCCGGATTTCAGTTTCGATAGAGTGAAAATGTCGGCTGAAAAAATTTGGGAAAAAGAACTCGACAAGATTAAAGTGGAAAGCAAGAACGGGGACTTGAAAAAAATATTTTATACCGCGCTTTATCATGCTTTGATCACTCCGAATATGTTTACCGATGTTGACGGAAAATATTTCGGAATGGACCGGAAGATTCATCTTGCAAGAGGATTCAACTACTATACCGTTTTTTCTTTATGGGATACGTTCCGCGCCGAACATCCGCTTTTCACTATTATTGATCCAAAACGCGACGGAGATTTTGTTAAAACTCTTTTGGCAAAATACAACGAAGCCGGACTGCTTCCGGTCTGGGAGCTTGCATCAAACGAGACATGGACAATGATCGGTTATCATTCTGTTCCGGTGATTTTTGATGCTTACATGAAAGGTATCTGCGGCTTTGATGTTAATGAAGCGCTTGCCGCTATGGAAAAGAGCGCCGAACGTGATCAACACGGACAGCAGCTGTACAGAGAGCGCGGATTTATTCCAGCCGATAAAGAAAATGAATCCGTCTCAAAAACTTTGGAATATTCTTACGACGATTGGTGCATCTCGCAATTTGCAAAGGCAATCGGGAATAATAACGACCACGAAAAATACAATCAGCGTTCGCTCTTCTACAAAAATCTTTTCGATAAATCCACCGGGTTCATACGCGGAAAAATGTCGGACGGTTCATGGATCGCTCCTTTCGAACCGAAAGCGGTGACTCAGCAATATACCGAAGCTACCGCGTGGCAGTATGATTTCTTCGTTCCGCAAGATGTGAAAGGATTGATCGATCTGTTCGGCTGCAACGAAAATTTTATTAAGAAGCTCGATGAAATGTTTGCCGAATCGGATCAACTGCAAGGAAGATTTCAAGCCGATATTTCCGGATTGATCGGACAATACGCGCACGGCAATGAACCGTCGCATCATGTTGCGTATCTATATAATTACGCCGGCGCTGCCTGGAAAACTCAAGAACGCGTGCGCGATATTATGAATCGTTTTTATACATCAAAGCCGGACGGACTATGCGGCAACGACGACTGCGGACAAATGTCGGCATGGTACGTTTTTTCAGCAATGGGATTTTATCCCGTTTGTCCCGGACAAAACATGTATGTCATCGGCTCGCCGGTGTTTGATAAAGTGACAATCAATTTGGAAAACGGAAAAAAATTCGTGATCAACGCTGCCAACGTTTCCGATCGGAATAAATATATTCAGTTTGCGGCGCTGAACGGAAAAGCGTTCACGAAATCTTTTATTACTCACGATCAAATCATGAGCGGCGGAGAACTAACTTTTGTAATGCTGGATAAGCCGAACAAAATTTGGGGCTCGGACAATTCGGATATGTTCTCGATGCGTCCGGTTGATAGCGGCGTTTTGATGCCGAATGTTTCTGCCAGCGGTGAAGTATTTCACGATTCAATTTCCGTTAAACTTTCCGTTCAGACGCCCGACACACGGATGCGGTACACAATCGACGGCAGCAAACCGGATTTCGATTCTCCGATTTACGAAGGACAGATCATTCTCCAAAACACGGCAACAGTAAAAGCTTTTGCTTACATAGATAGTGACCGGTGCAGTTTTACAATGTCTTCCGATTTTACCAAATCAAAATTTCCGCCAGCTGTTTATACCAATCCATTTAGCGAGCGATATACCGGCGGCGGAGCGATGGCATTGACCGACGGAAGATTCGGAACAACAAATTTTCAGAATGGCAAATGGCAGGGCTTCGAAGGAACCGACCTCGAAGCGGTAATCGATCTAACAAAATCCATCAACATCAAAAATCTTTCCATTGGTTTCTTGAACGACCCGAACGTTTGGATTTTTCTGCCGCGTGAAGTTGTCTTCTCTGTTTCCGATGACGGAAAGAATTTCAAACGCGTTGCCGATATTGTTAATAATGTTCCGGTTGATAACACGACTCAAATGATAAAGAGATTTTCCGCTCATATAGAAAATGTTCCGGCGCGGTACTTAAAAGTGTTTGCGAAGAATATCGGCGTTTGTCCACCGTGGTATAAAGGCGCCGGCAGTAAAGCGTGGATTTTTGCGGATGAGGTTGAAATAAAATAATTGTTTGACTATCAATATTTCACGAACATGATATTAACTAAGACCCGCGCTGTCTTCATTTTATAGATTAAGAATCCATTCGCATGTTGAAGTTAATTGATCGTCATTTGTAAGGTTTGCTGCGCTATTAAGCGTTCCGCTGCGTAATTGCTTGTATATTTCAGAAGCCATACTATTTTCAATTGCTGCACCGACAAAAGATGCATCAAAGTTTAAATTTCCTCTACATTTTCATATAAATCCGGTAATGCGTTTTGTCTCATACGAAATTTTGTTCCATGATTGTGTCCCGTTCGTGCATCAAAGTCAACTAATATTTTATTCTGTTCGATTGAATTTAAGAACTTTTCAAGCGAAAGATTTGAAAGCATCATAATTTTAGTATAACTGAAAAACTCAACTCCATTTTCTTTTTTATAATCAGCTGTAATATAAAAACAGTTATGAAGTTTTGAGCCTGCCTTATGAAATAAATCATCGAAGCCCCAATATGGCTGCGGATTTAGTTCCCCAAGACCGACTCGCTTCTCAACAGACTTCAACCAAATCATATGTTTTTGTGCCACAGCAGTACAATCAAAAGAAATAAGTACTTTTCTCTCCATACGATCAATCGTAACCTTAAAACCTCTATCGCTTCTATTATTTCCGCCTATCGTTTGGCGAAAACTCATTTCGCTCGCTGGGTATTTTTTTCCAGCTTCTTCATGTTTCCAGCTGTATTTCAAAAGAAATGATTTTGGAACAAATTTTAGTGCCCGTGGTGACGGTTCAGTATGGAAAAGAGTTGTAAGTGCTGTTGTATTTCCTCGCTGACACTTTAATTCCCATTCAGAAGCATTGGGGATTGGTAAGTTGTTTTCTTCGATACCTAGTAAATCTTCAAGAGTATTGCCAACGCCTCCGGCATTTCCTGGTCTGTTATTTTTCAACCATCCTAATTGGCGTATTCGTTTCAACTCGGTAATTAGTTGTTCTTTCGTAAATATTTTCATTTTGCTTTCTTAAAATGTAAAAGATATTCAAAAGTAGTTCCCATTGTAATGTAGTTAGATGGCCAACCAAAGATGCCTATATTATTTACCAAATTTCTTCTGTCCCAAATTATCGTATTGCGAAATTCATAACCTCTTTTTCT
>JAJYMU010000165.1 GCA_021786655.1 Bacteroidota bacterium | reverse complement strand
GAAGGTTCGGCGACATTTCAGAAATTTCATCCAAGAAGACAGTTCCTTCACCGGCTAATTCAAACTTTCCCTTTTTTATTTTGTCGGCGCCGGTAAACGCACCTTTTTCATGCCCGAATAATTCACTCTCAAGTAAGGTCTCCGTTATAGCCGTACAATTTACCGCCACAAATGGATCGTCTTTCGTGATTCCGCCGTAATGAACTGATTTAGCTACAAGTTCTTTTCCAGTTCCGCTTTCACCCTGTATTAAAACTGTTACTCTATTTGCGGAAACCTGTCCAATCTTTTTATAAACTTCTCTCATTATTTGAGATTTACCGACGAGAGTGCTTTCAAAGCGGTTTGAACTTGTTTGATCGGAAATTATAGTTTCAATTTTCTCGCTAAGTTTTTTATTCTGCAATGCGCGTTTGATTGAAATTTTCAGTCTCTCAATTTCAATCGGCTTCTCTATAAAATCATAAGCGCCTTTTTGCATCGCTTGAACAGTTGTCAGCATATCATCATGCGCGGTAATAATGATCACGCGGATTTGCGGATCGTACTTCTGTAGTTCTTCCAGAACCTCAAGTCCATCCATTTGCGGCATACGCAAATCTGAAATTATCAGGTCGGGTTGTTCCTTCTTCGCGATGTCAATACCCATTCTTCCATTGGATGCCGAGAGCACACTGTAATTGAGCCGCGTAAGAAGGTTTGTTAGTGTTTCTCGAATTGAATCGTTGTCATCTATTACTAAAATTTTATCCATAGTTCTTTCCGATTTAATTTTTTCTCAAAGGCAGCACGATTTCAAAAATTGTCTCCCCCGGTTTTGAAGATACTAATTTAAGACTCCCTTTATGCCGCTCAATTATTTTTTGTGAGATCGATAAACCGAGTCCCGTACCGGAAACTTTTGTTGTAAAAAACGGCTCAAAAATTTTAGGTCCGTCTGAAACACCGTTTCCGCTATCCTTAATAAAAAGTTTTAGTTCGTTTGCGCCAATATTTTTTGCCGACGAAATTTCAATGCCGCCGCCGTCTTGCATTGCTTCAATAGAATTATCAATCATATTCAACAAAACTTGCTTGATCCTTTCGACGTCAATTTCAATCTGCTGATCACTTGTTTTGTTTACAACCGATATGTTTTGCAGTTCCGTTTTATTGTGAGTTTCCGACAAAATGTTTTCGATTATCTCTCTGATATTGGCAGTGGAATAATTCAGATCTACCTGGCGAGAAAATTGCAGAACTTCTTTTACAAGGTTATTCATTCTGTTTATTTCTTTCGAAATAATATTGAATGAATTGCGGTCCTCACTATTCAACTGCAGCGATTCGATCAGCATATCCGTGTTCAACTTAATGGAAGTTAACGGTGTTTTGATTTCATGCGCCAGTACGGCAGACATCTTACCCAGTGCCGCCAGTTTTTCAGATTGAGCTAATTGTTCCTCTAAAAGTTTTCTATTGGTGATGTCAAGCTCAACAAAAAGATAACCGGAAAATCCTTCCTTCCCTATCGTTACATGCGTAGCCGAAATCAGCAGATGTCTTTTCTTGTCGGAGGTATCCATTCTTTCAAACTCTCCGCTGAATCTTTCCATTTTATCCAGCGATGCTGTTAAATCGTTAAAATAGTTTTCATCGTTCAAAAACTGTAAGTTTTTAATCCTTTTCCCCAAGACTTCGTTTTTACTTTTCTTTACAAAATCACAAAACATGTTATTCGATTCGATAACCGCATATTCCGAATCAAGAATTGCAATTGCAACCGTTGCGTTCTCAAACGCATTTAGCAACAGTGAAATTCTGTTCTCCTTCAAATCGAGTTCGGCGGAGTTTCTTTGCAGGGTAACCGACATATGATTAAACGCTTCCGAAAGTTCTCCGATCTCATCATTTGACGAATACTCAATTTGAATTCCGTAATTACCTTTTCCTATTTCAACTACTTTTTCTTTTAGTCGGTTCAACGGATTCGATATTACCTGTAAGATTATGAATGTGATGCTAATGCTGACTATTATCCCGACAAAAAAACTAATTAGAAAATAACGGGTGAGATCCATCGTCGTTTCGATATTGAATATCAACCTGCCAAGAGGTATCTGAATTATCAGAATAATTATCGGAACGATGATTAACGAACTGAAAAACATTTTTCTCTTAATCGTAAAACTGTTTGCTTTGTTGAGTGCAGCGGGGAACATATTGTATTTACCGATCGCAATTGCAGTGAACAAAATTACTCCGACAAGAAATGCAAGAGGACTCATTTCAACTAGAAAATAGAACCCAACAATCCATGGTAGAAATAGACCAAAAATAAACGAAGTAAAATTTGTTATGATCATTCCCAACAGAAACAACAAAAGCTGAGAACGTGTTTGCTGGTTGGTTTCAGATTTTCTTTTCTTGTAAATCCAGTAAATATTTAAAAGGATTAGAAACAAATACCAGAATAAATACATCGGATATTTTTCATTGTAATGAGCTTCGAACATTCCGTGATGAGCATGGGACTCGTTTACCAGACTTCCCGACCATAATAGAATCAAAAGCAGCAATGAAGGCAAAAGTATCGATATAGTTCTAACCATGCCCATCTTTTGCGGCTTCGGAAAATTCCATGTAAAAAATGTTAGCGTGATAATAATTAACAATAGAAACGAGTGGCAGGAAATATCCAGCACGGTAACATCTTTATTGTACATGAAAAGAAAGTGTACACTGTGTGATATGAGATACGCCAACAGCAGTGTTAGCAGAAGAATAAACAATCTGCTCGCAACACTCACTATGTCCCTCGAATAAATAATAATAATTATTCCACTCGCGCTCAAAAAAGTTGCAAAAAGAAATAAAAGCTGTACGGGGTCGCTACCCATTGTTATTTACCATTTTTCGTTCTAAAATTTATTATAATCACCGCAATCAGCGGTGAATTTACAACGCCTCCTTGTCCCGCCTCGGCGGGATTAAACTTATAATTTTCGGAGAACATTTGCGCAGATTAAAAAAGGATAACCGTGCTCTCCATAAAAACAAAAAAAGCCCCGATTCATTCCGAATCGGGGCTTTTTTCTGTGAGCACGGGTGGGATCGAACCACCGACCCTCTGCTTAAAAGGCAGATGCTCTGCCCCTGAGCTACGTGCCCGCCAAAATTTCAATCTTTTTTAATCCGTCTTTAAACAGATTCATAAAATTGCGGGTGTAAATATAAGCCCTCCCTAATTAAAATCCAAAGCTGGAACATTTTCCGAAATGAATCGTTATCGTTTGAGAACCAGTATCAAAAGATCACATCAACCAATACTGAAAATCATTTTAATTAGCTATTTTTGGCATGTCTAAAAAAAATCTGAATTGCTCTCAATGAAAGACTCAAGAATATTAATTGCCGATGACGATGAAACACTATGTTACCTTCTGAAAGAGGAATTGGTAAACGAAGGTTACATTGTTGATGTTGTTTATGATGGAAAAGATGCGATCGAACTTTTGAAGAAACGGTTTTACGATGTTCTGCTTCTTGATCTTGAGATGAGAGAGGTACACGGCGAAAAAGTTTTGAACTACGTTACCGATAACCATCCGGCGCTTCAGGTAATTATTCTTACAGCCAAGTCTGACATTCGCACTGCAATCGATTGTATTAAACAAGGAGCTTACGATTTCATCACAAAGCCGTATGAATTTGGTCAGCTTTGCGTTACGATAGAACGCGCGCTTGAGTACAAAGACCTCGTCATAAAAAATAAAATTCTATCATCAAAAGTAAGCGCCGCACCGCAAAGCACAATTATCGGTGAAAGTGAAGTTATTAAAAACGTTTTGAAGCTTGCCGAGAAAGCAGCCAAATCGGAATCTAATATTTTGCTGGAAGGCGAAACCGGGACTGGCAAAGAACTTTTTGCCGAGTTCATTCACAAGAATTCCAATCGCGCAGACAAACCATTTGTAGCCATTAATTGCGCATCATTACCGGATCAATTAATTGAAAGCGAGTTATTCGGTTATGAAAAAGGCGCGTTCACAGACGCAAAAACTTCCAAGCAGGGATTGGTTGAGATTGCCCACGGCGGTACGCTTTTTCTAGATGAGATTGGCGAACTCAGCTTAACTCTTCAGCCGAAACTTTTGCGTTTTCTTGAGAACGGAGAGTTTAGGCGAATCGGCGGCGTTACAAATCTCAGTTCTTCGGTACGTGTAATCGGCGCTACAAATAAAAATTTAACGGAAGAAGCAGAAAAGAAAAATTTCAGAAGGGATTTATTATTCAGACTGAACGTTATCACGTTAACAATTCCTCCGTTAAGAGAAAGAGACGGCGATGTTCTCCTGCTCTCGGATTATTTTTTGCAAAAAA
>JAJYMU010000306.1 GCA_021786655.1 Bacteroidota bacterium | reverse complement strand
TTGTCGCAATCATTAAGTCCGGTGCAAATCGTTGCCGCTCAATACGGCTGGATGTGGAACGCAATTGTTCAGCCGATCGGATTTATCACGTTTGTGGTTTCGGCATTTGCAGAAACAAACAGATTGCCGTTCGATTTACCGGAAGCTGAACCGGAACTCGTCGGCGGTTATCACACCGAATATAGTTCGTTCAAGTTCGCCGGATTCTTTCTTGCCGAGTACGCGAACATGATTATTGCCAGCGCGAGGATCGTTACACTTTATCTCGGCGGATGGCAAGTTCCTTACATTGACAAATTAGGATTGGGAGTTACTGCTACGACCTTGATTCAAATTGCATCATTCTTTGTTAAGAGTGCCGCAATACTATTTTTCTTTATTTGGGTTCGCTGGTCTCTGCCGCGTTTCCGATACGATCAATTGATGAGTCTTGGGTGGAAAGTTATGTTTCCGCTTGCGTTGATAAATATTGTTTGGGTTGCCGCGTTGATAATGATATTCCATCTTTAAAATCTGAGAAGGATTTAAAATGTCGGTTAAGAAAAGAGAAAAAGATTTAAGCATTTTAGGAAAGCTATACATACCGGAAATTGCAAAAGGTATGGCGCTCACGCTGAAGAATATGTTTCGACCGAATGTTACGCTTCAATATCCAGAAGTAAAGTTTGAGCCGCCGGCATCGTATCGCGGTCGCCCGGTTTTAGTACAAGAGAAAAACGGAGTTGAACGTTGCGTTGCGTGCGGTTTATGTTCGCGAGTTTGCCCGGCATTGGCAATCGAAGTCCAAGCGGGAGAAACAACTGCGGAGAAGGAAAGATATCCGGAAAGATTTGAGATCAATATGCTGCGCTGCATCTTCTGCGGTTTCTGCGAAGAAGTTTGTCCGGAGGAAGCGATTGTGATGAGTAAAGATTATGAGCTGGTATTTCAGAAGCGCAGCGATGCAATTTACGGCAAAGATAAGCTTTTAGTTCCTGTTGATAATTTACGGGACCGTTTGGAATTTCTACGAAGGTTCAAATAAGATTTTCAGTTTCTATCTAACCCCGGCTCTGTCGGGGTTTTTTGTTTTACGAAAAATTTTGTTAGTTTGAAGTAACAATTGGGGGAACCCAAGATGTTTTCCAAAGTTCTTTCCGGTTCGACCTACGGCATTGATGCGTACGTTGTAGAAGTTGAAACTCATTTCGAAAAACAAATCCCGGGTTTTACAATTGTCGGTTTACCAGATAACACCGTAAAAGAAAGCCGCGAAAGGGTAACCGCTGCAATCAAGAATTCCGGAATAGAATTCCCAGTCAAAAAAATTACAATAAATCTCGCGCCGGCAGATATTAAGAAAGAGGGAAGTTCATTTGACTTGCCGATCGCAATAGGAATTTTGTCTGCAGCAGAAATTGTTAATCAAGATTTGCTTTCTGAAACATTTATTTTAGGCGAGTTATCACTCGACGGAACTCTCCGCAAAATAAAGGGTGCATTGCCAATTGCTGTTGAAGGACGCAGAAAAAAAACCAAAAGAATTATTCTCCCCGCTGATTCAGTTAAAGAAGCTTCGATCGTTGACGGCATTGAAGTTTACGGGTTGCGAAATTTGAACGAAGTGATACAACTCTTAAACGGTGATGAAGATTTTACACCGGTCTTCACCGACAAAGATGAACTCTTCTCGCAGATCAATACTTACATGCTCGATTTTTCGGATGTGAAAGGGCAGGAGAACGTTAAGCGCGCTTTGGAAATCTCTGCTGCCGGCGGGCATAACATTTTGATGATCGGTCCTCCCGGTTCTGGAAAAACTATGCTTGCAAAACGGCTGCCTTCTATTTTGCCGCCGCTCAATTTTGAAGAGGCTTTGGAAACAACAAAGATTCATTCCGTAGCAGGCATTCTGCAAAAAGATAAGGCGTTGATAACGGAAAGACCATTCAGAAGTCCTCATCATACAGTTTCAGATGCGGCATTGATCGGCGGCGGAACGATACCGCGACCCGGCGAAGTTTCTTATGCTCATCATGGAGTTTTATTCTTAGATGAATTACCTGAATTCAAAAAAAATGTTTTGGAAGTTTTGCGGCAGCCGTTGGAAGATTACAAAGTAACAGTCAGCCGATCGAAAATGTCTTTGGAGTTTCCGGCAAATTTTATGTTAGCTGCCGCGATGAATCCTTGTCCGTGCGGATATTTTACCGATCCAAATAAGGAATGCACTTGCAACACATCACAGATTCAAAAATATATGGCAAGAATTTCCGGACCGCTGCTGGATCGAATAGACATTCACATTGAAGTGCCCGCGGTTAAATTTAAAGAACTTGCATCTGCATCAAGCGGCGAGAAATCGGCAAGCATACGTGAACGAGTTATACAAGCAAGAAAAATTCAACAAAAAAGATTTGAAGGGCTCAAAAGTATTTATAAAAATGCAGATATGAGTTCCAAGGAACTTAGAAAATTTTGCAAGTTAACAGATCAAAGCGAAGAATTGTTAAAGATGGCGATGACGCGTTTAGGACTTTCGGCACGCGCTTACGATAGGATTATCAAGGTCAGCCGCACTATAGCCGATTTGGACGAAACGGAAAATATTCAGCCGCAGCATATCTCCGAAGCAATTCAGTACCGTTCGCTCGACCGCGAATTATGGGGTCATTAAATGCTGTCAGCAATATGGTTGCAAAAGTATTGTGAAGTTTGAAAAAAATGATAAATATTACATGAAGTTGGTAATGAATTACCCTCTATTTTTCTTTCTAATTAATAGTTATATTCTACCAAAAGAATTTAATCGTGATGGCAAGTTCTGATCAAATAAAAGCACTCTTAAAGAGTTTTATCGATAAAGATGATTCTCATTTTTACTCGGTTATTATGCAAGTTGCCGCGAGTGAAGCACAAAAAGGTCACATAAAATTTGCTGAAGAATTAAAACAACTAATAGATAAAGCTCGTAAAGAAATCCCTCTTTCTCATATAGCAACAGAAAGAGTACCAATTCCTATTTCTCAACCGAGAGGTGAATTATCAAATTTATTAGCTGTTTCATTCCCATCTTATAGAATGTATGATCTTGTCATTCCAAAGGAAAATGAACTTAGGATACAAAGAATACTGAAAGAAAATAGACACCTTGATAAAATTAAATCACACGGATTAGATTCCCGTAGAAAATTATTATTGATCGGTCCTCCTGGATGTGGAAAAACAATGACTGCGTCAGTTATTGCTGGTGAACTAGGATTACCACTATTTACACTCAGATTAGATGGATTAATTACAAAATATCTAGGTGAGACGACACAAAAGTTACGTATGGTATTTGACTTGATGACTGAACAAAGAGGTGTTTTTCTGTTTGATGAGTTTGATTCAATCGGAAGCAATCGTTCATTACTAAACGATGTTGGCGAAATAAAACGAGTACTTAATAGTTTTTTAATATTCTTAGAACAAGATCGATCAAGTAGTTTAATTATTTCAGCAACAAATTTTCCGCAAAGTTTAGATCACGCACTATTCAGAAGATTTGATGATATTATCAAATTTGATTTGCCAAACTCACGTCAAATTACACAGCTATTAAAGAAGAAACTATCAAATAATGTTTTCGATGCAATTGATTTAGAATTATTAAAGAAAAATATGAAAGGATTGAGTTATGGGGACATTACTTCAATTTGCGATCAAATATATAAAGAAATCATTCTAGAAGGTGAGAATGCGATGAATGATCAGAAGGCAGTTTCACTGATAAAGGAAAAATCTTCATTCAAGAAAACGGTATAAGAAATGCCATCTGAAGAATCTCGTCGACGAAGGCAATTATTTTTCTCACGCACACCTCTTAAAGAACGATATACTTCTCCCAAACATGGACGTGCAAATGAACTCATTACTCAAATTCGTGAACGTCCTCAACACGGACAGAGTTTAAAAACTCAAGTCAAAACAATACAAGATTCCATTAATGATATAAAATCTGATCGTCGCGCAAAGGGATACAGAGAAGATTACGGTATTTATATAGAGTTCGAGAGTGAGGAAGGATTTGAATTAAAATTTGAAAGTTTAGAAAATATCAAACTTGGTATTGAGGTTGAAAATATCAGAGATGTTGATGGAAAAACATATGCTACTGTATATGTGCCTGATGGAAAACTAAAATATTTTTTAACGAAAATCGATCAGTACCTAGAAAAGAGTACTCCAAAGACAAATAAACCTAAGAATAAGGAGTTAATAGAAAACATTTCTCATATACATCTCGCTACATTAAAAGCGTTTTGGACTGGGATTGGAAATTTTGATGAAATACAAAGAGATGAAAATAGATGGTGGGAAATATGGATACGAACTGGTAATG
>JAJYMU010000082.1 GCA_021786655.1 Bacteroidota bacterium | reverse complement strand
TTCTGACTCGGATGAAGCAACAATTACTTTTCCGCAAATGTCGTAACGGATTTCATTCTCGTTGCAGAAGTCAATCATCATCTTGTAACCGCGAACACAGTTTTGAGCTTTCAAACTTCCCGGTTTGTAATAGATGCCGGAATGAATCACTCCGCTGTTGTTTCCGGTTTGATGCTGCGCAACGGAATTCTCTTTCTCCAAAATCAAAAGTTTAAGAGAAGGATTTTTCTCAAGAATTTTTAGTGAGGTCGCCAGACCAACGATTCCGGCGCCGACTACTACAACATCATATTTCATTTAAGTTGCTCAACTTTAATAGTTCATCATAGAACCTTTTTACGACGAACTTTCGTGAAAAGTTATTATAGGCTTCAGTACGTCCATTCTTTCCGAGGTCTTTAATCGCACTTTTATTGTTGCGGAAGTAAATTACTTTTTCCGAAAGCATCTGCGCATTTTCCGGCTCAACAAATATTCCGCAGTTTGCTTCTTCCATAATTTTTCTTGCTTCGCCATCAACGCAAAGTAATATGGGAATTTCGGCAGCCATACTTTCATAAAGCTTAGATGGAATTGTGATCTTAAATATCTCGCGGTGCACAAGCGGAATGATCATTACATCAAACAGCATTATATATTTTATAACATCGGTTCTGGAAACCGGGGGAATCAATATTACGTTCGTCAAGTTATTGGTTTTAATTTCTTTCTCGATTAATTCTTTTTCAACTCCGTCGCCGATAATAAAATAGACAACCTCTTTGTAGTCCCGGGTTAATTTGGCGGCTTCGGTAATAATTTTCAGACCTTGTGCGCTGCCTATATTACCGGCGTAACCGAAAACTAATTTGTCTTGGAGCTGATATTTTTCAACAAGTGCCGCATCGCGCGGTTCGTGTTTTATTAAATCCGTGTTAACAAAATTCGGTACGTACAAAATTTTCTTGATATACGAGTGACTCTTCGATAACCGTTCATTGGTTAGCTTTGTAACAACGTTCACCATATCGGTATGGCGGTAGATCCAATGTTCCAATCTTTGTGCGAACTTGATTATTGAATCACTCTTAAGATATCCAAGCGCTGTTGCAGATTCCGGCCAGAGATCGCCTATATCAAAAAAGAATTTTGATTTCTTGAACTTCTTTGCAAACACTCCGGTGATTCCGGTAAACAACGGCGGGGCTATTGTAAGTATGTAATCAATTTTTCCAACTTTGAATAACATTACAATCAGCGACGAAAGCATGAACGAACCGTAATAGAGAATTCGCTTGATATAATTTCCCCTATCGGATGCATACACAAATGTCCGGTAGATTGTGTAACCGTCTTCTTCTATTTTTTCATAAAGTTTATAATTTGTTTTTACTTCATGCTTACTCATCAAATAACTGGGGTAAGGCGTGACTACAATTATATCCATTCCCAGATCGCGCAACCCTTCTGCAAAGCCAACGCTTCTTTGAGAGCCGCCGCCAATCTCAGGCGGATAATATTGAGTAACAATTACAAATTTTTTCATCAGGAATTATTTTTCTTTTCCAACTCGGTTCTCTGAATTATATCCGAAATGCGTTCTGCGATAGACGCCCATGAATATTCACGTGCCTTCTCAATTCTTTTCCTATTTCGTTCGGGTAAATTATCTTCAATTGACCTCTTTATCAACTCCACAAATTCATTATCATCCTTTGCTACAAACACCAGGTCGCTAAATTTTCTAACCTCGGGTAAATCGGAAGACAAGACGGGAATTCCCATGGACAAATATTCGAGCAGTTTAAGCGGATTTGCGGCAACTGTTAATTCATTCACCTCGAAAGGAATTAATCCCACGTCAAATATCGAAGCATAATTAGGAAGAATGGAATATTTGATTTCGTCCAAGTAGAAAAAATTTTTAAATTGTTTCAGCGAATCCAAGTTACGCAATGACTTCCCGATTAAAATGAAAGAGTATTGTGGATATGTTTTCACACATTTTTCAATCGCTTCTAAATTTATCCACTCGTATATCAGACCAAAAAAACCAACGACAGGTTTGGGAATGTCTGCTATCTCAGCCGGAATTTGATCAATCCGTTTTTGAAAATGTTCGCACTGCACACCTTGCGGAAGAAAATAACTTTTCCCGTTAGAAGGTTTTCTTGTATTAACTAAAATATCTGAAACGGAAAAGCTTGTATCCACTTTTTGAAGCAGTTCGCGTTCAAAATCAACAAGCTCTTTGAAAGTGCCTTCCAATTTAGAATAATCATCCAGACAAAAATAATGCGCCGAGCTCTCGCCAATCTCTCCGACTATATCCGATACCAGTGGAGAAGAGGTAAGCAAAATCGGATTAATAATTTTATGAATTCCTATTTCACGAAATAATTTTTTCTTCAGACTTCTTTTATTGAAGAAACGGATCACTTTATAATTATGAAATGGAATGACGAACGGATGAAGTTGGTTTGGAGATTTTTGTTCCGGGCTGTTAGCAGATTCTTTTTTCGAAAAAACGTTAACCAGCTTGTTCACCGCCCGTTTGAAATCTTTTAGATTAAGATTCGGTTTGCGTAATCCAAGCGAGCCAATCCAGAATATTCTATTTTCTTTTAATAACTCTTTGGCAATATGCTGAAGTGTAGAAGGTAATCTTCCCCAATCATCACTGAAAATTATTATATCTCTGTTAGCCAGCAATTGTCAAATCACCTTGTGATTAATGATGTTTCTTTATTACGATAACTATTTTGTGTTACTAAGGGTAAAGTGAGAAAATTTTGCACCAAATATAACTGTTATCAATTTATGATTTAATCTTTATTTTATGATTACATTTTTGTCCAACATGAGGTCAATCATGTCACAAACCATGAATTACATCTACATATTCTTATTCATCGTTATGACGGTTCAGATTTCCGTGCGTGCTCAAACATCACCCGTTGGAAAATATGAAGCAGTGGAAGGTAAAATTGTCGGCATATGGCCGCATAATGATCGATTCAAATCAGTCGAAAGCATGAAAGAACTTAACGAACGGTGGGGATTTAACTACGTTCTTCTTGCGGAAATTTACGGCGCAAAAGAAAAAAAATTACTGGACAATGCCGGCTTTGATTTGCTTCACATTATGCACCAGATCATTTTGCCCAATTCCGATAATGAAAGAAATCTTCTGCTGGAAAAGATTTTGAGACTTGGAAAATTGTGGGCTTATTATTTTGACGAGCCGATTAGCCGCGGGCAATCATTCATCCAATTTTCAAAACTAATTATTGACCTGAGCAATAATGGATTTTTCCCCTACGCAAAATTTATTGCAAGTGAGCTCGACGAAAAAAAAGCTGCTCGCTTATTAAGAATAGTTGATGGAATAATGTACAGCGGGTATGGCTCTTCAGAAAAAATGGGCACAGATCAGGCTAAAACATGGGCGGAGTGGAAACAATATCTTGGAGAAAAATTCTCGCTGGTCTGGATTAGCGCTGAACAAGATTCGAACGAATACCGAACGTTGTTAAAGTCGGCGAAAGAATTAGGATTTAATTCCGTTTGGCTTTATGCGCTTGAGCCAATTGCCGAAGGTAAAGAAGTAAGCAACAGCAACTATGAAAAATTCTGTGAGGCTGCAGTAGAATTTGGTTTTATGAAACTCAAAAAGTGAAGTCCCGGCAACTGATTTTTTGTTTAAGCCAGATTATATTTTTCTATCAATCTATTTCCAAGTTCTTCTTTGTTTAGAAGTTTGAAAAAGATCACGAGTTCCTCCCTGCCGAACAATCTTATACCGAGCGTTATGAACGCAATCAGGAATGGAGACAAAACTAAATAAGGTATTAACGGAAGGAATGACAGCAAATACAAACCTATGCACATAAGCACCGACCAGCCCAAAACTTTATATCTCCCAATCGAAGGTCTGTATCCAAATTTATTTAGTGCAAAAATAATGAATACAAACGATGCGAAGCTGGCAAACAACTTAGCCAGAGCAGCGCCAAGAAAGGAATATTTTGGTATTAACATAAAGTTGGCGCTAAGATTAACTATAACTTGAATTGCGCCGCAAATAAAATTGTAGAACTGCTTATTCTTTGCTACCAGCACAGCTAATGTGTAGTGAGTAAAAAACAAAAAGATTTGGCACCAATAAAGAATGGATGAAGGCAATGAAGTTGACGCATAATCACTACCAAAGATCAGATGAACAAGAGAACTTGATTCAAATGTAAAAACAGCAGCGATCACAAATGCTATGAAATACAAAAGTTTAACGACCATGTTGGAAAGAAAATCCGAACCGACTTGGTCAGTCATTCTCTTAACCAAAATTGGAAATACCGTTGTTACAATTGCACCCGGAATGATATTCAGCGG
>JAJYMU010000236.1 GCA_021786655.1 Bacteroidota bacterium | reverse complement strand
TGCTGTCCGACTAACGTTACCAGATTTATCGCATCGGTTGCAAATTATGTTTATGCGGTTGAAGACAACACTTTGTACGTTGATCTGTTCACCAATAATGAAACCGAGATCAAACTGAAAAACGGTACAGTGAGATTAACTCAGCAAACAAATTATCCTTGGGACGGCGATGTAAAAATTGTTGTCACGCCTCAAACTTCCAGTGAAAATTTTGAAATGAAAATCAGAATTCCCTGCTGGGCGCAAAACGAACCGATAGCAACCGATCTTTACAAATTCATGAATGCGCGGAAAGAAAACGCTTCGCTTTCGGTAAACGGCAAACCGGTAGAATTAAAAATTGAAAAAGGATTTGTAACCATAAGCAGAAATTGGAACGCCGGAGATATTGTAGAATTAAACCTTCCGATGGAAGTAAGAAGAATAATCGCCAACGAAAAAGTTGAAGCAGACCGCGGCAAAGTAGCGCTGCAACGCGGTCCCATCGTTTACGCCGCCGAATGGGTTGACAATAAAGATGGTTACGTTAGAAACGTCTTGATTCCCGATGACGCAAAGATGACTGCATCCTTTAAACCGGAAATGCTTAATGGTGTCGAAGTAATTCAAGGAAATGTTTTGGGATGCAGACTTGGAGCGGACAAAAAAACAATCGAAAAAACTGAACAGAGATTTTCAGCAATACCTTATTATGCTTGGGCTCATCGCGGTAAAGGCGAAATGAGCGTTTGGTTGGCAAGGGAAAAATCTGCCGTTCGCCCTCTTGCCGGTCCAACCATTTTAACCGGTGCCAAGATAACCGTATCACACGGCAAAAATGCGGAAGCAATGATCGATCAAATCGAACCAAAGAGTTCTATCGATGAATCCGTTCCATATTTTCATTGGTGGCCGAGCAAAGGTCAAAAAGAATGGGTGCAGTTCGATTTTCAGAAACCTGAAGAAGTTTCTCAAGTAGAAGTATATTGGTTTGATGATACTGGAATTGGCGAATGCCGTGTGCCCGAATCGTGGAAAGTTTTTTATAAAGAGAATGAAAAATGGGTGCCGGTTTACACTGTTGATAAATACGGTGTTGAGAAAGATAAATTCAATGGTGTTACTTTTGAAACAGCAAGAACTACTGCGTTAAAAATTGAAATTCAATCGCAGAAAGATTTTGCCGGAGGCATTCACGAAATAAAAATGAAGTGAGGAAAAAATGTTTCGAACGATTTCAGATTTTATCGATGATTGGGCTTACGAAAGCAGCGCGACACTCAAGATTTTTAATGCATTGACCGACCAATCACTAAACCAAAAAGTTACTCCGGGAGGTAGATCTCTGGGAAGACTTGCATGGCATATCACTCAATCACTCCCTAATATGCTGAACAGAGCCGGCTTGACAATTGGAACGGAAGATAAATCGTTACCTGTTCCATCAAACGTATCAATAATAATTTCTGAGTATGAGAAATTTTCTAAAAAGGTTAGCGATGAAGTTCGGCAGAACTGGAGTGACAAATCACTTCTTGAGGAGATTAACGCATTTGGCGAAAAGTGGTCCAAAGGAAAAGTTCTTGCGGCATTAATCGGTCACCAAACTCATCACCGCGCGCAAATGACGGTGCTCATGAGACAGGCTGGTTTAAAAGTGCCGGGAGTTTATGGACCGGCAAAAGAAGAATGGTCCGCTATGGGAATGCATGCTCAAGAATAGTTTTAATCTTGGCAAGGGTTTTATTAAATGGTAAGTGTAAGCGAGTAAGTCTGCGAGGCACAAGGTTTTTAAATAATTAATGGTTATTTTTATTTCCCAACAGATGAGCCCATGTAGTTCACACTACCTAACCCGATCTCTGTTTATAGTTATGTCGCGTTGACAATCAGGTAAGAGTTTTTTTATGAGGGTTGCATTTTTATTCCTATTTGCATTCAGTGTCTTGGCAGCACAGACAAGATTCGATTCATTAATTTCGCAAATCAAAACTCTACCAGACACGACCAAAGCTCGAATGCTTCTTGACTTCTGTTGGAATAACAGAAGCAGAACCCCCCACCAGTCCTTAAACAGCGGGGAATCGGCGCTCAAAATTGCTCAATCGCTAAAAGATTTTAAACTCCAGGCAAAGGCATACAATCTAATCGGTGTTGTTTATAGAAACTTGGGTAAGTATGAAAGAGCGATAGCATCATACAAAAATGCATTAAGAATTGCAGAATCATCTGGTGATTCAACACAAATCGCGTATTCATGTAACAACATCGGCGGGTTATATCGCCTTGAGGGAAACAACACAATCGCGCTTGAATATATTTTACGGGGTTTAAAAATTTTCGAGAACCATCACGATAAAGCCGGGATGGCTTTTTGCACTATCAATATCGGGTTGATTTACCGGCGCCAGCAAAATTATATCAAAGCGCTTGAGTACTTAGACTACACATTGAAACTTCGCGATGAAATTAACGATCTGCCAGGTAAAGCTCTTGCACTTAACTTGATTGCAGAAATTCATTATGAACAAGGGAACATTAACGATGCGCTCAATTATTTTTTCGAAGTTGAAAAAGAATACACCGCCGTTGATGATAAAAAAGGATTAGCCGCAACGTGGAGCGGTATCGGCGATATTTATTATGATAAGAAAGACTACACGAACGCCTTGCTATACAGAACCAAAGCTCTCGAAATGTCCAAGAAAATTAATTACATGGAAGGATTGATCAATAATTATTGCAGCATAGGATTAATTTACGCCAGGCTTGGTCAGTTCGCAAAGGGAAGCGAATTCATGAATGAAGCAAGAAAAACAGTGCCAGGCTTCAAAGAAGTTTATTCGCAGATGGAACTGGATAAATACCTTGCCGAGTTTTACGAGATTAAAAAAGATTATTCGCTTGCTATGACGCATTTGAAAAAATATCAAGTTCTGAAAGACTCGGTCAACAAGCTGGATAATATAGCGATGGTTACCGAAATGGAGGCTGTGCATAAAGCGGAAAAAGCCGAACGTGAAAATGCAATTCTGACGAAAGATATTGAAGCCGAGCGCGAACAAAGAAATAACTGGATTGTTATTGCACTGCTTGTTATAGTCATCGCAATAATTACTTATAATAGATATCACTCTAAAAAAATTGCGCACGAAAAGCTTCAAGAGCTGAATGCACTGAAAGATAAATTTTTCAGTATCATTGCGCACGATCTTAAGAATCCGTTCAGCGTAATTTTTGCTTATACCGAGACACTGCTTAACCAATACAACGAGTTGGACGAGAAAGTAAAGTTGAAATTGCTCAACGATATTGATAAAACGAGCAAACAAACCTACCGCTTGCTGGAGAATCTGCTTTATTGGTCGCAAACCCAAACCGGAAAAATGGAATTTCATCCTGATAATTTTGATTTGTTCGAATTGATTAAACAAACTTTTTCTTTGGTTGAAGGAGCCGCTAAGAACAAAAACATTGAACTAACAACTAATGTTGCCGACGCTGTTGAAGTTTATGGCGATGAACAAATGATAAAACTGATTTTAAGAAATTTGGTTACGAACGGGATTAAATTTACAAGCAATGGCGGACGCGTTTCCGTCTTGTTAAATGGCTCAGACGGAACCAATGAGATTTGCATAGAAGATACCGGCATAGGTATTTCTGAGGAGAAGCTGGGAAAACTTTTTAAAATAGAAAATGTTACAAAATCTGAAGGAACCGCCGGTGAAAAAGGCACAGGATTAGGATTAGTGCTCTGCAAAGAATTTGTAGAGAGACACGGCGGCAAAATTAGTGTGGAAAGCGAGGTCGGCAAAGGAAGTAAATTTATTTTAACTCTTCCTTCAAAGATTTGAAAATTTCTTTTATAACTACGCACCGATGGTCTATGTTTTTAGACGGATTCATTATTTTTGTTCTCAGATTTAGTTTTCGAAATCCGCAATATTTTGCATTAAATTTCAATGTCTTAAAAGTTAGGAATAATTATTATGCTAAAATTTTTAATACCAAAAGAAGAAAAATACTTCCAATATTTTAACGAGATGATTGCTAACGTTGTTACTATGGCGGAACTGACAAAAAAATTGTTTTCGGAATTGCCATACAACGCGGAAGTGATTCATCAAATTAAATCGCTGGAAAAACGATGCGATGAAATATCTTCCCGTGTAATTAAAAAGCTCAACAAGACGTTTATTACACCATTTGATAGAGAAGATATCTTAACACTTACGAAAAGAATAGAAGGTGTGAGCAACGCATTAAAATCTTTAGCGGTGAGACTCGAAATTGTGAATCTCGATGTTGCGCTGGATTCCGCTATTAAGCTAACGGAAATCATTCATCTTCAAGTAACCGAGTTGCAAGCTGCTATTAGTAAACTTAAGGAAAGAGACGAGGTTGAAAATCACTGCAAAGTGGTGAAAGATTTGGAATCGGAAGCAGATGTAATTCATCAAGAAACCCTAAAGAAAATTTTTGCGACAACCAATGATGCAGTAATGCTAATCAAGAAAAGAGACATCCTTGATATGCTGGAAAAAACTATAGATAGAAATCAACTTGTTGCAAACCTAATCTTAATAATCTTTATCAAAAATAGTTGACGGATAAAAATGACATTTCCCATACTCATCATTTCGATGGCTCTCATATTTGATTTCTATAATGGAATGAATGATGCAGCAAACTCTATAGCCACCGTAGTATCTACAAGAGTTCTCTCGCCGATTCAAGCGGTTGCATGGGCGGCTTTTTTTAATTTTTTTGCTGCGTTTACATTCGGCGTTAGTGTAGCAAACACAATTGGCAAAGGCATCGTTGATGTTTCGGTGATAGATAACTTTGTTTTAATCTCGTCGTTAGCCGGCGCCATATTTACAAGTTCCGTAGCAACCCACATGGGATATCCTATCAGCGTGTCTCATGCAATAATCGGCGGTTTGGGCGGTGCAGCTTTAACTAAAGCTGGGGCTGCTTCTTTGATAGTGTCTGGCTATACTAAAGTCTTCATCTTCATTTTTTTAGCACCAATTCTTGGACTTGTAATTGCATTGTTCTTTTCGATTATAACGCTGTGGATTGTGAAGAATAGTGTACCTAGAAAAGTAGACAAGATTTTTAGAAGACTTCAGCTAATTTCCGCAGCACTTTATAGTTTAAGTCACGGGACTAACGATGCGCAAAAAACGATGGGGATTATTGCCATTGTTTTATTTACCAACGGACTGCTTGGAGGAAATTTTTACGTTCCGTTTTGGGTTGTAATACTTAGTCACTCGGTAATAGCATTAGGAACATTTATCGGCGGCTGGAAAGTAATTAAAACTCTCGGCATGAGGATGACGAAGTTGACACCGTTTGGTGGGTTCAGTGCTGAAACATCCGCAGGCTTAACTATTTTGGGTGCGACTGCCTTTGGTATTCCGGTCAGTACAACACATACGATTACCGGTTCAATTGCCGGAGTTGGTCTCGTGAAGGGAGTTGGCGGAATCAAATGGTCGGTTGCAAAAAATATTCTGTGGGCATGGATTTTAACAATTCCAATGTCGGCATTTTTTTCATTTGCTACTTATTCAATTTTGAAAGCGCTTTTTCTTTCATAGCACAGTATTAGCTTTGTCTTGGGTTCTAACAATTCCTCTCAGCGCGTTGGTATCCGCAATTGCATATATGATTGTAAAATTATTTTGATTGAAGACTTCATCGTTCGCGCATAATTTTGAACCGGCTCCAACTTCTATCTTCTAACTCCTTTTAGTATATTTGCGCGAAAAATTTTTAAGAGGTGTACCATCGCTAAGAATCAGAATGAACCAGCCTCGCCGAATCTAGGCGGGACTGTAGAAAAAATTGTATCGCTTGCAAAGAGGAGAGGATTTGTATTTCAATCCAGCGAAATATATGGCGGATTAAACGGCTGCTGGGATTACGGTCCGCTTGGCGTTGAACTCTTGAAGAACGTTAAAGAAGAGTGGTGGAAAGCGATGACCTACCGCGAGGATGTCGAGGGTCTGGACGCGTCGATACTAATGCATCCGCGCGTTTGGGAAGCCTCCGGTCATGTTGAGAACTTTACCGATCCGATGATTGACTGCAAACAATGCAAGGCGAGATTCAGATTAGATACGCTGGCGGAACTTCTTTCCAATAAGAATAAAGAAAAAGGGTTGATCGAATTGCAAAAAACCGCTGAAGGTGAAGTGGTAATTCAATCGTTGGACTCAACACTTTCGCTTAATGATAAAGTTACGGCAGTTCTTGAAAATCCAAACGCAGCTTCGAAATTTTTAGAGATGCTTAACTGTCCTCAATGCGGAAACAAAGGCACGTTTACTCAGCCACGTAAATTTAATTTGATGTTCAAAACTTTTCTCGGTCCTGTTGACGATTCCGCAAACATAATTTATTTGCGACCGGAAACAGCACAAGGAATTTTTGTAAACTTTTTAAATGTTCTGAATTCAAGCCGCCAGAAACTTCCGTTTGGAATTGCGCAGATCGGCAAAGCGTTCCGTAACGAGATCAACACAAAAAACTTTTTGTTCCGCACGCGTGAATTTGAACAGATGGAAATGCAATATTTCTGCAAACAAGGAACCGATAAGCAGCATTACGATGAATGGAAAGAAAGAAGAATCAATTGGTTCAAATCTCTGGGCATGACTGCTACAAAATTGCGTTTTCACGATCACCCGAAAGATAAACTTGCTCATTATGCAAAAGAAGCGACAGATATTGAATATGAATTTCCGTTTGGCTGGGGAGAGATTGAAGGAATTCACAACAGAACCGATTTTGATTTGAGCCGGCATCAAGAATATTCCGGCAAGTCGCAACTTTATTTTGACGACGATACAAAAGAGAAATTCATTCCGTACATCATAGAAACATCCGCCGGCGCAAGCCGTTCATTCATGGCATTTTTAGTTGATGCGTATTATGAAGAGGAAGTCCGCGGCGAACAAAGAAGCGTTTTAAGATTTCATCCCAAGTTAGCGCCGATCAAAGCGGCAATTCTCCCGCTCGTCAACAAAGACGGTATGCCGGAAATCGCGAAGAAAATTGAAAGCGACTTAAGACCATTCTTAAGAATTTTCTACGATGACAAAGGCGCTGTCGGTCGTCGTTACAGAAGAATGGACGAAGCCGGAACCCCATTCTGCATTACAGTTGACACGCAGACATTGCAGGACGAAACCGTTACCTTACGTGAGCGCGATTCGATGGAGCAGGTGAGAGTTTCAATTAGCGGATTGTTGAATTATCTTCTAGAGAAACTAAGATAAATATGCCATGGAGACGCGCTTGACGCGTCTCCACCCCTTCGATCACTCAACCCCAAACCACCATAAACAATTTTTATCAAGCGGCTGATTTTCATTTTTCGGTTTGTAAGACGGTATAAAATATTTCTCGCCGATCAACCAGAATTTTTTCTCTTTAAGAATTTCTAGAGTAAAACATGGTCCAAGCGCATCTGCGCTGACTTTAAAAGTAGCATTCGAATTTAATGTCCGCATTATATCAGATAGAACCGCATCGCCGGCATAGAAACGAATTAGCGCGCTCAAGCTTCCGTTGGATAGAATCAACGCTTCGCTACGACATCTTTTGTACAAGTCGTGCATAAGATCGTCCAGCGATTTTTGCCCGTTGGAATTTTTCATGATAGCACAGTTGATGTTGTGTGCGAAAATATCGCCGCGCAAATAAGGAAGTTTGTTCAAGTCTGCATCACTCCAGAATTCTTTTACTAGTCTTTCGTTCTTTTCGTATCTAACTGGAGAAGTAAAATATTGCCTGAGAACTTGGTTGTACTGATTAACGTACTCATCCAAAGAAATTAATCCGGCGCGAAGAAGCAGCAACCTTCCATAATAACTGGCGAAGCCCTCTTTGAACCAATAAATTAATTCTTGAGGATCAGCGAAGGTAATTCCGTCGCCCAGCCAATTGTGAAAGTATTCACGCGCAATGGATTGTTTGAGCTGGTAATCCAACGTTTTATCCGGCGATAGAAACAAAGAAAGCGCGTTGGTTCTTGACGTTGCAATTTGAGAATCCTTTTCTTCCATCGGAAGAACAAGTTCAACAGTAAATGTTGAGTTATAATCGTTCCAAAATTTTCTTTCAGCATTGAAAATATTTGTTGAAAAGTCGCAAAGTTGATCTTCAGGAAAATTCCATTGACCTCTGATGGCAAAGTAAACCGGGGACTGCCCGATCATGCGCTGATAAATTCTGTAATCGCCACCGGCAAAAACCGCATGTCTGAACTTCCAGAGAGGAATCTTTGCCTCTTGAATTTTTTGATTGACTCCGAAACTGTTAGCAAGATTCCAGTTGGACGGCATGTGGTTCCATGCAATCCGTATATTGCACTCTGTATTTAAATCCCATGCGGGCAAAATGAAAAACGTATCGCTGTAAAAATGGAAATACTTTTTGTTAACGATAGCCATGTAATAATTTTCTGCTTCGATCTCACCGTCGCGCGTTTCTTCGAACTGATAATAAATGCGCACAACAGTATTCGGCGTGTAACGGACAGTTTTGATTTCCGGTTTGTCCGTGTCGTCGATAAATGTATTTGGCGATAAGGTCTTTAGAAATCTCACGCCGGAATTGTTTCTGTTGCTTGTTTGAGAATTCGGCAGAATTATTTTTGTGGTTCCGGATTTGTCGCCTTGGAATTCGAGCACAACGATCAATCTGAAGGCGTTTACATCATAGAATGGTTCAATAGAATAGCTTATATCCGGGCTCTGGTTTTCTTTTGCCCGCGGGAATTTATTCGCTTCTTCGGCTAATTTTCCGTTAAAAGAAAATTCTTGGGTATTGGAGAAGATTAGAAGTGAAATTGTTAAAATTAAAAGTTGTAAGCGTATTTTCATCAATAAACAGAAAACTTTTTTAATTTTATTGCAGTATTACAAAATTAATTAATGATATAAAATACAAATATTTAGTTGGACTTGTCCCACGGTCTGTTTCCGCACGCATTGGTGGGGATATTGGACTCAAAAGATTTTTTAAGATTTATTATCAACTTTTAATGTAATTGAACGTCAAAACTTTCATTCTTCCTTTGGATTTTGTTAATTTTCAAACGATAAAAACTTTGCAACACAATTACAATTCAAATCATTTCAAGGAGCCATCCTAATGAAAAGAAAATTCATTTTGTTTTTCGTTTTGGTCACGTTTGTATTGGTCAATGGTCAAGCGAGAAAAATTGATTTCACGGAGTACAAACTAAATAACGGGTTGAACGTTATTTTGCACAAAGACAATTCTACTCCAATAGTAGCCGTCACTGTTTTATACCATGTCGGAAGTAAAAATGAAGATCCTAAGCGAACCGGATTTGCGCATTTCTTCGAACACTTAATGTTTGAAGGCTCGCCGAACATTCCGCGTGAAGGATATTTTAAAATCGTGGAAGGTGCCGGCGGACAGTTAAATGCCAACACTTCACAGGATAGAACTTTTTATTTCGAAGTCCTTCCATCTAATCAATTGGCTCTCGGTCTTTACATGGAATCCGAGAGAATGCTTCATCTTAAGATAGACAGCATCGGAGTTGAGACGCAGCGAAAAGTTGTTAAGGAAGAAAGGAAACAAAGTTTAGATAACCGCCCGTACGGAACGTTGATCGAGAAACTATTTGCAGATGCATACAAAGTTCATCCTTACAGATGGACGCCAATCGGAAGCGTTCAGTATATCGATCAGGCAAAGCTTGGTGAGTTTATTGCTTTCTACAAAAGATATTACGTTCCACAGAATGCTACGTTATCGATTGCGGGAGATATTGATATAAACAAAACTAAAGAGCTCGTCAAAAAATATTTTGGAGACATTCCTAAAGGAACGAAAGAAATCTACAGACCAAAAGAAGTTGAGCCAGTGAAAACTGCGGAAGTGCGCGATACTGTTTACGATAAAGTTCAACTGCCGTTGGTCTGCGAAGCATATCATATGCCGGCTGAAGGAACTCCCGACTATTACGCACTCAGTATGTTAACAACACTTTTGTCTGACGGTGAGAGTTCGAGACTTACAAAAGAAATTAAGGACAAACAGCAGAAAGCTGCGTACTTGGGATCGTTTGCGTTTCCGCTTGAGGATCCGGGCTTATTTATAATATACGGATTGCCGAACATTGGCGTTAAAGCGGAAGATTTGGAATCTTCATTCCAAACGGAAATTGATAAGGTGAAAAATAGTTTGATTAGCGAAACCGAATTTGAAAAAGTGCGTAATCAAGTTGAAAGCGAATTTGTAACAAGAAACTCGACCATGAGAGGTATTGCTGAAAGTCTTGCCGATTACTCGGTTTACTATGGCGATGCAAATTTGATTAACACCGAAATTCAACGATACATGAAAGTTACACGCGAAGACATAAAACGTGTTGCCGATAAATATCTTACAAAGGAAAACAGAGTTGTTCTTTATTACTTGCCGAAATCGATGGAGAAAAAGTAAAGTGATAGAAGAAAAATTTCCGCTTGCCACGATTGCGGATTATTTATCAATAAAAGTTTGAAATTAATCGGAGTATAAAATGATCAAGAAATTATTAATGCTGTTAATGGTTGTAATGATGGCAAGCCCGGCTTTTGCTCAATTGGATAGAAGCAAACGTCCGGCAGCCGGACCAGCGCCGGAAGTTAAAATCGGCAGCTACGAATCATTCGAACTTCCAAACGGAATGAAAGTTTTCGTGGTTGAAAATCATAAACTGCCGCGTGTGGCATTCAATTTAGTGCTTGATATTGATCCTGTGCTCGAAGGCAAAAATGTTGGTTATGTTGAAGCTGCTGGCGAGCTGCTGAGAACCGGCACAAAATCGAGAACAAAGGACAAGATTGATGAAGAGATTGATTTTCTCGGCGCTAATTTGTCAACGTCCTCAACAAGTGTTTATGCATCTGGTCTTTCCAAGTATAAGGATAAACTGCTTGATATAATGTCGGATCTTGTGATGAACTCTGTGTTCAAACAAGAGGAACTGGATAAGATTAAGAAACAAATGTTATCCGGCTTGGCTACTCAGAAGGATGATCCGAATTCGATCGCGAGCACGGTTCGCAATGTTTTAATGTACGGTAAAGATTATCCATACGGCGAGCCGGAAACCGAAGAAACCGTTAAGTCTTTTACGCTTGATATGTGCAATAAGTATTATCAAACCTATTTTGCACCGAACGTTGCTTACCTGGCAGTTGTAGGAGATGTAAACAAAGTACAAGCAAAGTCGCTCATTCAAAAATATTTTGGAAAGTGGCAGAAGAAAGACGTTCCCAAAAATACTTACGCAACACCTAAAGCCCCGATAGTTGATAAAGTTTGTTTGGTTGATCGTGAGAATTCCGTGCAGTCGGTAATTTCTGTTTGCTATCCAATCGAACTGAAAAACGGCAGCGAAGATGTTATCAAAGCCAGTGTTGCTAATCTGATTCTTGGAGGAAGCGCAACGGGAAGATTGTTTATGAATTTGCGTGAAGCAAAAGCTTATACGTATGGCGCGTATTCAAGCATAAATCCAGATCGACTGGTTGGAAATTTTCTAGCATTCACTTCTGCGAGAAACAGCGTAACAGACAGCTCGATAACCGAAATAATGAATGAGCTGAAAAGAATTCGAACCGATAAAGTGACAGACGACGAACTGCAAAAAGCTAAAAATTATTTAACCGGGAGTTTCATTCGCAGCTTAGAATCGCCGCAGACGGTTGCGCAATTCGCAATTAACATTGTACGCTACAATATGCCGAAAGATTACTATAAAAATTATTTGAAAAATTTATCTGCGGTTACGACTGATGATGTTCTCGAAATGGCAAAGAAATATGTTAAGCCGAATAACGCATATATTCTTGTTGTAGGAAAAGGCGACGATGTTGCAAAGAAAATTGCAAAGTTCAGTCTTTCCGGAAAAGTTGATTATTACGATATCTACGGTGAAAAGTACGATCCAAATGTTAAGAAGGTGCCGGAAGGTGTGACTGTGGACCAGATTCTAAACAAATACATTGAAGCAATCGGCGGAAGAGAAAAACTAGCAGCGGAAAAAGATCAAACAATAAAACTAACCGGCAGTATGCAGGGCATGAACATTACCATCACAATGTCTAAAAAAGCGCCGAACAAGTTTTATCAGCTTGTTGATTTTGGAGTTGGGCAGCAGAAAATAATTTTTGACGGCGTGAAAGGAAAATCGATTGCGATGGGACAGGAAAAAGAATTAACGGGGGACCAGCTTGAATCGATTAAGACGGAAGCAGAAATAAATCCTGTGCTCGATTACGCAAAGCTTGGCATTAAACCGGAACTAGTCGGTATGGAATCAATCAACAACAAGGATACATACAAAGTTGTTCTTACTACGCTCAATGGTAAAAAGTCAACTCAGTATTTCGATGTAAATACCGGTCTGCTGGCGAGATCGGTTACAACCGCTGAAACGCAGCAGGGAAGTTTTACTTCGACAATTGATTTTGATGATTACAGAGATGTTCAGGGATTGAAGTTTCCGTTCAAATGGCTCCAAAGCACTCCTATGGGCTCCATTGAACTTACCACAGCTTCTGTTGAGTTTAACACAGGATTGAGTGATACTCTTTTTGAAGTAAAATAGATTCAAAACCTTTCCTAAAAAGCCGCCTCGGTAAATATGTGCCGGAGCGGCTTTTTCTTTTTCACGCACTATGGCTTTTCAGATCATTTTTGCACTTCTCCTTCAAAAAAATTTTGCCAGAAAGGGGAACTTTTATAATTTTGGAAACGACTAAAACAATAATTGTTTCCTATGGAACCAATTTATTTATACACATGTTAATCAGGAAAAGTAAAAGGGTGTTATGAACGACGAAATAGAAATCAAGAAAAGAATTCTTCTCAAGGCTGATGAAATGTTCATGCAATTCGGGTTCAGCAAAGTTACAATGGAAGGAATAGCGGCAGAGCTGGGCATCAGCAAGAAGACTTTGTACAAATGTTTTTCCAACAAAGAACATGTACTTAAAGAAGTAATCAGCGAAACCAAATGTGAGATTGAAACTTTCATTGATGATTTACTTGCCGACAAGTCTGTTGAGTTTATCGACAAAATAAAAACGCTTATGAATTTTCTGGCGAAACATATTGCAAAATTTGACGGACCCATGATTAGAGATATAATGAAGAATCATCCCGATATGTGGAATGACATACAAAAATTTAAACAAGAGAAAACTCACGCTAACTTTTCGCGTCTAATAGAAGAGGGAATAAAGAGTGGGTATTTACGAGACGACATTCCGACGAAACTGATTATTCTTTTATATGACTCAGCCATACATGGCCTTTTAGATCCGGGATCAATCTCAAGTTTACCGCTAACCGCGGATCAAATCCATCGCGAAGTGAACAAAGTAGTGTTTGAAGGAATTCTTTCTGATAAAGGAAGGGAAAAGTTCCGAATAACAAATTTCGAAATAGAAAATTAACGGAGAATCATAAATATGATGCGACTCAGATTTTCACTACTCATTTTCTTCATTGCAGCAATTGCATTTAACGGTCGGTCAATTGCTCAACAGAAACTTTCTTTAACCGTAGATCAGGCTGTTGATATCGGCTTAAAGAATAGCAAAGCGCTTCACTTATCGCTGATGAAGTTAAAATACTTGGAAGCAAAACTTAGTGAAGTTAATGCGGCAAGACTTCCGTCAATTAAACTTTCTGCAGCATATAGAAGACTTAGCAATGTACCGACTTCAACAATTTCAACGCCGTTTGGAAATTTTGAAGTTCAGCCGACGATACTTGATAACTATACGTCACAGCTTACAATCTTTCAGCCGTTGTTTCTGGGTTTCAGACTTTCCAGCAGCAGCGATATTGCCGAACAAACCGCCAAGGCATCTAACGAAGATTATAATAAAGACAGAAGCGATTTGATATTCAATGTTAAGAATGCTTATTGGTCTCTCTTTAAAGCGGCCCAAATGAAAAATGTTATGGACGAAACGGTTGATCAGGCTAAGGCGCACGTTGCCGACGCAAAAAATCTTTTAAATGCCGGCATGCTTACAAAAAATGACTTGCTGAAATTGGAAGTTCAACTTTCCGATTTGATGTTCAAACAAGTTGACGCAGATAATGCCGTTAAGCTTGCAAATGTTGTTTTGAACAGTGTTCTATGCATTCCGTTGGATACGCAAATTGAAATTGCATCTTCAACTCAGTTCGATAGTCAAGATTATGATGCGCTGGATAAACTTATAGATGAAGCCGTTCAGAAGAGACCGGAAATTAAATCTGCCGATCATAGAATTAAAGCAAGCGAAGCCGGTGTCACGATGGCTCAGTCTTCGTGGTATCCGCAGATCAGTCTTGTGGGCGATTACTATTACAACCGTCCTAATCAAAGAATTTTTCCGGCGAAGGATGGATTTAGAGGAACATGGGATGCGGGTGTAAACGTTAGTCTGAACATTTGGGATTGGCTTACTACTGCGCATCAAACCGAGCAAGCGGAGACGCAGCTTTCACAAAGTCTTGATGCACGCGGAATTATGAAAGACAACATTACGTTAGAAGTAACACAGAATTATTTGAACTTTGAACAGGCAAAAAAGAAAATCGAGATTTCTGAATTTGGCGTTAAGCAGGCGGAAGAAAACATGCGTGTTACCGAAGACAAGTTCAAATCCGGAATGGCTTTGAGCTCTGAGGTAGTTGACACTGAGACGGCTCTCTCAACGGCAAAATTAAACCAGACAAATTCCAAGGTTGATTACGAACTCGCTAAGGCGAGATTAGATAAATCTATTGGCAAGTAAGAAAATTTAATTGGAGAAATAAAATGAAAAGATGGAAACTCATTACCGGTGTTATAATTGCTGTTGCGGTTGTTGCAACAATTCTGGTGGTTAACAAGAAGAAACTTTCTCAAACCAATGCCGGCGGAATTCAAGATGCTTATTATGTAAGTGTAGGAAAAGTTGAGAAGAAAACTCTTTCTCAATCGCTCAACTTGGTTGGTACGGTTACTGCAAATAACGATGTGAACATTCTTTCTGAAACGCAAGGCAAGATAACGGCAGTTTACGTGAAGGTCGGCGATTACAAAACTGCCGGCTCTGTTCTTTTTCAAGTTGATGATGAATTGAAAAAAGCCGCATTCATGAGTGCCGAAGCTAATTATGACAAAGCGAAAAAAGATTACGCGCGCTTTCAAGATTTATATAAACAAAAATCCGCTACCGATGCTCAGCTTGATCAGGCAAAACTTGGTAACGCAATGGCTGAATCACAATACATTGTTGCTAAAAGACAATATGAAGACACGAAAATAAAAACTCCGATTTCAGGATATGTAACTTCACGACCTGTTGATGTTGGTTCGATGGTTCAGGGCGCGCCTCAAGCTACTTTAGTAGCTAACATAGTTGATATCTCGCGGCTTAAAGTGAAACTCAATGTTGCGGAGAACGATGCATTCCTGTTAAAAGTAGGCGATCCGGTTTCGGTAACAACTGATGTTTATCCCGGCGCTACGTTCAAAGGAAGAATCGAATCGATCAGTTCGAAAGCCGACGACGCGCATACTTATCCCGTTGAGATCACAATTCCGAATGAAAAAAATCATCCGCTAAAAGCTGGAATGTTTGCGAGAATTGAATTTACAACGTTGAATAACCATCAGACGCTTGTAATTCCACGCGGTGCGCTGGTTGGTTCGGTCAAAGATCCGCAAGTATTTGTTGTTGAAAACGGAATTTCAAAACTGCGCAATGTAGTTGTTGGCGACGAATCAGGAACCGACATTCAAGTCATTCAAGGATTAAGCGAAGGCGAAACTATAGTTGTGAACGGTCAAAACAATTTAGTTGAGAACGTAAAAGTACAAATTGTAAAGTAGGTTCATAAAAAGGAATTTGAAAAATGACAATTACAGAATTATCAATAAAAAGACCATCGCTGATAATCATAATATTTGCAGCGCTTATTATAGTTGGTCTGTTCAGTTACACGAAGCTCAATTACGAGTTGATACCGAAATTTTCACCGCCTATTCTTACAATTACAACCGTTTATCCCGGTGCATCGCCCAAAGAAGTTGAAACGGGCGTAACAAAGTTGATTGAAGACGCGGTTTCAGGAATGGATAAGGTTTCAACTGTCCGTTCGACCTCGATGGAAGGTGTTTCATTTGTAATTGTAGAATTAGCTCAATCGGCAAATACAGATTTCTCTTTGCAGGATGCGCAAAGAAAAGTCGGCGGAATTCTTGCTCAATTGCCGACGGGTGCAAAATCACCGACAATATCGAAATTTGCGCTTGATGAGATTCCGATCCTGAGAATGGGCGTTTCAGCGAACATGGATTCGAAATCATTCTATCAATTTGTTAAAGATCAGCTGCAGCCGCGACTTTCAAGAGTTGAAGGTGTCGGACAAATAGTATTAGTCGGCGGCGATCAGCGCGAGATAAAAGTAAATCTTGACATGCAAAAGCTAAGAGCTTATGGCTTATCGATAATGCAGGTTACCCAGGCAGTAAAGAATTCCAATCTTGATTTCCCGACTGGAAAAATTAAGGATTCAGACGGACAGTTTATTGTTCGTATTGCGGGAAAAATAACATCTGTTGACGAACTGCGTAATCTTACTATCGGGGAATCGCGTCAGGGAGGCGAAATAAAACTTGGTGATATAGCCGAAGTGGAAGACGGAATAAAAGATTACGAGAACATCACCAGAATAAATTTTAGAAATACAGTTGGTGTAATTCTACAGAAACAAACCGATGCAAACGCAGTTGAAGTTGCCGGTCTTGTTAAAAAAGAAATGAAAAAATTGGAAGACCAATACAAAAATGTTAATCTGAAATTCGATATTGCAGAAGACGGTTCTCTTTTCACAATCGACGCAGCCAACGCGGTTAAAGAAGATCTTTCGATAGCCATATTGCTGGTTGCGATTGTGATGCTGATGTTTTTGCACAGCATTAGGAATTCGTTAATTGTATTGATAGCAATTCCATCTTCGTTGATCTCTACGTTCATTGCCATTTACGCTTTGGGATTCACGCTGAACTTAATGACTTTACTGGGTCTCTCGCTAGTGGTCGGTATTCTTGTTGACGACTCGATAGTCGTGCTGGAAAATATTTATCATTACCTTGAGCGGGGAACTGAAAGAAAAGAGGCGGCGCTGAGAGGAAGAAATGAAATTGGTTTTGCAGCGCTTGCAATTACCTTCGTTGACGTAGCGGTGTTCCTGCCGCTTGCGCTTGTCGGTGGTATAGTCGGAAATATTCTCCGTCAATTCGCTGTAGTTGTTGTGTTCTCAACCTTGATGAGCTTGTTTGTATCGTTCACAATGACGCCGCTTCTTGCTTCAAGATTTGGAAAACTTGAACGGCTTACAAAGAGAACCCTGCTTGGAAAATTTGCAGTTTGGTTCGAGAGTCAATTCAAAAGATTCACAGAGTTTTATATCAACACGTTGAAGTGGAGTTTTAAGAACAGAGGAAAAGTTACGCTTGCAACGGTTGCCATGCTAATTGTGTCTTTTGCATTGATTCCGGCGGGCTTTATTGGATTTGAGTTCATGACGCAAACGGACCGCGGTGAATTTGCAGTTACAATGGAATTGCCTCCTGGAACAAAGATCGAGACTACAAACAAAGTTTCTCAAGAAGTTGAAGCAATGATTGGTAAAATGCCGGAGGTTGAAAAAATTTATGTTAATGTCGGTTCTTCTACGGAAGGATTATTCGGGTTCTCTTCCGCAAATTCTACTGAAATAGATGTTGTTCTTGTTCCTAAAAATCAAAGAAAAAGAACAACGGACGAAGTTGGTATTGCGATAAAAGAATTGGCTCAAGGAATCCCGGGCGTAAAAGTTAGAGTTAATCCAATCGGACTTTTCGGAGTTGCTAATCAATCTCCGGTACAGTTGCTTCTCAAAGGTCCAAACTATGAGGATGTCGTTCGAACCGCCAACAAAGTTGCCGATGTTGTAAAAACAATTCCGGGAACTGCGGACGTACGGCTTTCATCTCAAGAAGGAAATCCGGAAACGAGGATTGAACTCGACAGAAGCAAACTCGTGAGCTACGGTTTAACGCTGGCAGAAGTCGGCGCTACTTTGCAAGTTGCTTTAACCGGAGATGATGATTCAAAACTTCGTGAAGGTGATACCGATTACGATATTAGAATTGCTCTTGACCAATTTGACCGCTCCAAGACCGATAACTTGGGAGACATAACTTTCGTCAACAAAAAAGGTCAGACGATTTATCTAAAACAGTTCGCGAACATTTTACGTTCTACCGGTCCGACAAAACTCGGTCGTCAAGATAGAAACGCTTCGGTAATGATTTATTCTCAAGCCATCAATAGACCGAGCGGAAGTATTGCGCAGGATATCGGAAAGAAACTTAAAGAGATGCAGCTTCCTGCCGGTATAACTTATTCATGGGAAGGCGACATAAAAAATCAGAATGAATCGTTCGGAAATCTTGGACTGGCATTTCTTGCCGGCATTCTGTTCACTTACATGATCATGGTTGCACTGTACGATTCGTTTATTTATCCGTTTGTAATTTTATTTTCGATTCCTCTTGCAATGATCGGTGCACTCTTTGCACTTGCGCTCACGATGAAATCGTTAAGCATCTTCACGATACTCGGTATCATCATGCTTATCGGATTGGTGGGCAAGAACGGAATTCTTTTGGTTGATAGAACTAATTATATGCGAGCGAAAGGCGAAAATCTGCATGACGCATTGATTGATGCCGGAAGAATGAGAATTCGTCCCATCTTCATGACAACACTCACTATGATTTTCGGTATGATGCCGATTGCGCTTTCTGCCAGCTCCGGTTCCGAATGGAAATCCGGTTTGGCTTGGGCATTAATTGGCGGATTAACTTCCGCGCTTTTCCTAACGCTAATTATTGTTCCGGTTGTTTATACTAAGGTTGAAGAATACAGATTAAGAATTCCGGTGCTGTTCGGAAAAGTCAGCGATCTTGTTCGATTCAAGAAAAAAGAAAAAGTTGACGTCGTTGAAGAAGACTTGGGATTGGAAAAATGAAAGAGCAGTATTTAGTATTGAGCAGTTAGTAGATAGTATTTAGATGAGAGAAAGCCGCGGTCAATTGATTGCGGCTTTTTTATTTTTGGAATGAGAGATAAAATTCATTTGAAATAGAATGACTTAATGTATCTTCACCATCAAAGATAAATTCACCTATAAAACGATATTTTCCTTCTTTACCATAATAACCAAATATCCAAGTTTCAGTCTTAAAACGTAGGCTAGATCCGCTTGTTAAACTCCTGTCAATAATTTCTACGTTTCCATATCGTTTCCAATTCTGGCCGTCGAAAAGTTGTATGGTCTCATATGGATGAAGCCGATTAACTTTTCTGGATGTATTATTCCAAACAGTCATTCGAATAGTGTCAACAAAAACTCCGGAAGGAAGCCAATAGTTTTCTTTATCTGTTCTTATTACTACTCCTGGAGCTATTTGCTCAAGCGGGTTAACCTCTGTGCAAGAAATTGAAATTGCGATTATAAATGCAAAGGATAGGATTCGAACTTTTTTCATACTTCCCCCGACTCATTCATTTGAAATCACTTTTTAAAAACAGATTACAAGGGAACAATAAATATTTCTTATTTCTTTTAGAACATAAATAAACAAAGATTCATTATCAATTCATTTCAGCGCCTTCTTTGCGCTCTTAGCGTCTTTGGGAGAAAAAACCTCACGCAAAGTACGCCAAGAAGTTTTTCGCTTGAATATTTACCGCTTATAATGTTTAATTGCAGCAGCTAAAAATCAATTTGGTTTACGCCTTGTCAAAATATTCTGTTATTGTTTTCGATCTCGGGAATGTTCTTCTTCCATTCGACTATACGAAACCATTGAATCATTTCAATAAAATTAAACCGGGACTTGGAGATAAATTTGCCCAGCATTACCGTGATCATTACAACGTTCACCGCGATTTTGAAAAAGGGGCAATTAGTGAAGAAAAATATCTTGCCGTTATGATCGAATGGCTTGAGAATAAAGTTACCGCCGACGAATTCCGCCGGATCATTTCTGATATTTTCACTTTGAACTACAACGTCATTCAGCTTATACCGGAATTAAAGAGGAAATACAAAGTTGTATTGCTCTCCAATACCAATCCGATTCACCACCGCTACGGTTACGGTGATTATGATTTTCTGAATTGGTTTGACAAACTTTTTCTGTCTCATGAAGTCGGAGCCGTGAAGCCGGAAGAAAAAATTTATAGAGCGGTAGAACAATTCACGCAGAAACCTTCCGCCGAACATTTCTTCATTGACGACATTCAAGAATACATAGATGGTGCTAAACGATGCGGGTGGGACGGTGTTCAGTTTGTGAGTTATGAAAAATTGGTAGATGATTTGAAAGTGAAAAACATTTTGTGACGTGGTACTGTCATTCCGCACTTGATGCGGAATCTAAACAAAGGTTTTTCAAGCAAATAGATGCCGGATCAAGTCCGGCATGACAAAACGCAAAAAGAATCTACACCCACTTCTTCCAAACATCCGGCTGGTAACCGATTGTAACTTCCTTTCCGTTTCTAACGATGGGTGTTTTCAAAAGCAGCGAGTCGCTAAGAAGTTCTTCTTCAAGATTAAAAACCATGTACTGCATGTTTCTTTTTTTGAATTGCTTGCCTTCACGGTCAATCAATTCTTCCAGCGGAATAATGCGTGTAATGTTTTCAAGTTCACCTTTTGCCAAGCCTTTTTCGTTCAAATCGCGGAAGTGAAACTGAATCCTTCTTTCGCTGAAAAATCTTTCCGCCTTTCGCGTTTCGCTGCAACCTTTTGTACCGATTATCTGAACGTTCATCAATTATATCCCGGTTATTAATTGATTCATTGTTTAGCGCGCTCAAAAATTATATTTTTCATCGCAAAATAATCAAACAAAGTGCGGAATACTCATGCGACAAATTACAATTTTACTTTCCATTTTAGCAGGAATAATTCTTATGAGCTGTTCACAAAAACAAGAGTCGGATAATTTTAAATATGTAACCGAGCAATTTGCGGATCTCAGAATTCAGCGATACAAAGTGCCGGGATTTGAAACGCTGACTCTCAGACAGAAAGAGCTGATCTACTATTTGTATCAAGCAGCGCTTTCCGGCAGAGAAATAATTTACGATCAGAATTACAAAAACAATTTGTACATCAAACGCACGCTTGAGGCGATTGTAAACACATACACAGGGGATAGAACCACGCCAGATTTTCAAAAGTTCATGGTTTACATGAAACGCGTCTGGTTCTCAAACGGAATTCATCACCATTATTCAAACAAAAAATTTCTGCCGGAATTTTCAAAAGAATATTTTTCTGATCTTGTGTATGGTTCCGACGAATACCAGCTACCGCTTCAGAACAACGAGAGACCAGCCGATTTGCTGAAGAAACTTTATCCCATCATTTTTGACCCGAATGTTGATGCTATCAAAGTTAATCTTGATCCGAAAGCCGATATGGTGAAGACTTCCGCGGTAAATTTTTATGAAGGAGTTTCGCAAAAGGAAGTTGAAGCGTTCTACAAGAAGATGGTTAATCCAAACGATCCCGAACCAATCTCTTACGGATTGAATTCCAAACTGTTGAGAGAAAAGGGACAAATTTTCGAACGGCACTATAAGACCAACAGCATGTATGCATTCGCACTTAAAAAAGTTGTTGAGTGGCTGAACAAAGCGATCACCGTTGCTGAAAATGATCAGCAGAAAAAAGCGCTTCAGTTGCTGGTTGAGTATTATGAAACCGGCGACTTAAAGAAATGGGACGAGTACAACATCGCATGGGTCAAGGACACATCTTCGATGGTGGATTTCATAAACGGTTTTATCGAAACGTACAACGATCCGCTCGGCTACCGCGGGACTTATGAGTCTGTTGTGTCGTTCAAAGATCCCGAAGCGACAAAAAGAATTAAAGCCATCAGCGATAACGCGCAATGGTTCGAAGATAATTCTCCGATAATGCCGCAGCACAAAAAGAAAAGCGTGAAAGGAATCTCCGCAAAAGTTATAACAGTTGTTACCGAATCCGGGGATTCATCGCCTTCAACGCCGATTGGAATTAATTTGCCGAACGCAAACTGGATTCGTAAAGAGTACGGTTCGAAATCGGTTAACCTCGGCAACATAGTTTATTCGTACAACAAAGCCGCCGAGACGAGCGGGGTGCTGGAAGAATTTGCTTACTCCAAAGAAGAAATTGAACGCGCGAAAAAATACGGCGCGCTCGGCGACGATCTTCATACCGACATGCATGAGGTAATCGGTCACGCATCGGGACAGTTAAATCCCGGTGTGGGAACTCCGAACGAAACATTGAAAAACTACGCATCAACTTTGGAAGAAGCACGTGCGGATTTGGTTGCGCTCTATTTTATTATGGATCAGAAACTTGTTGATATCGGCGTGATGCCTTCGCTTGAAGTCGGCAAAGCAGTTTACGATCAATACATACGCAACGGTTTGATGGTTCAGCTTGCAAGAATTCAGCCCGGTGAAAATGTTGAAGAAGCACACATGCGCAACCGTCAGTTGATTGCAAAGTGGGCTTACGAAAAAGGAATGAACGATCGAGTGATTGAGAAGAAAGTTAGAGACGGGAAAACTTATTTTGTGATTAACGACTACAACAAGCTGAGAGAGTTGTTCGGTGAATTGCTGAAAGAGATTCAAAGAATTAAATCGGAAGGCGATTACAATGCCGGGAAAAATTTGGTTGAAACGTACGGCGTAAAAGTTGATCCGGAATTACATAAAGAAGTTTTAGAACGCTACAAAAAATTGAACATCGCGCCGTATGCCGGGTTTATTAATCCCGTGTTGATTCCGGTTGTTGACGGCGATAGAATTATTGATGTCAAGATTGAATATCCCGACGACTTTACAAAACAGATGCTGAATTACGCGAAGGAATATTCGTTCTTGATGACGTACAATTAGAACCACCCTCTTTTGCCATAGGCATCCCTTTGGGAAATTCTCCCTCCTTGCCAAGCTTGTCTACCGGCAGGCAGGGGGAAACAGAGGGAGATCTAATACTAGCAACAATTCTTCCGAAGCGATAACCGTAAAATAAATTTGATCAATATTTCACTTCTCCTTTTATTAGTTGATATTTGCAGTGAGTGTAAAGGACGATTTAAGTCCCAATTTAAAATTAAACTTCACTCTAATGAAAAAACGTCATTCCCTTCTCTTTCTGATTTTCGCTTTTGTCTTCGCGCAGCTTGCGTGGATGGGACTTCTTACCTTGTGGATTTACTGGTACGTCTCCAACAATTTAATTTTCCAACAAGTAGGAGACAAACTTTCCCCGCAGATAGTCATTGATAGTCCGAACGTCGGCGTTTTTGTCGGCGGAATTATTCTGATCGTTCTAATTGCCGTGGCTCTCTTTTTTATTTTCCGCAACCTCACAGTGCAAATGAAAGTTACCAGTCTTTACGATAACTTCATTGCTAATGTTACGCACGAACTGAAATCGCCGCTATCATCCATTCAATTGTATCTTGAAACGCTCAGCATCAAAAAAGTTCAAGCAGATAAGCAGAAAGAATTTTTGGAAATAATGATGAAGGACGCCAACCGGCTGAAGAAGCTGATAAATTCTATTTTGGAAATATCGCGGCTTGAGCAGAAAAGAATTGCGCATGATTACCACGTGTACAACGCCGATTCTATAATAAAACAGCTTGTTGCCGATGCGGTCGGCCAGTTCCGTCTTTCCGATACAGA
>JAJYMU010000058.1 GCA_021786655.1 Bacteroidota bacterium | reverse complement strand
AAAAATGGGGGCAAAAATAAATGGTATAGGAACAACTTCTCTGGAAGTTGAGGGGGTAAATTATCTTCAACCAGCTCAGATTGTAAACATAGATGATAGGATTGAAGCCGCAACAATTCTTGTTGCTGGAGCTATCACAAAAAGCAAAATTGAGATTGATTATAAAAATCATGAACACATAAAATCAATACTAATAAAGTTGGAAGAAAGCGGTGTTAATTTATTCTATGATAAGACATTAATAATTATAGATGCCTCATCACTTCGTCCTAACAACATTGACATCTCCACATCTGTGTATCCGGGATTTCCTACTGATATGCAAGCACAATGGACTGCTTACATGGCTACTGCTGAAGGAACCAGCAAGATTGTCGATACAATTTATCATGACCGATTTAGTCATGTTCCAGAATTGAATCGCTTGGGAGCAAATATTGAAATTCTGAACAACAGCGCTGTCGTTACCGGGGTTTCTTTACTTAAAGGTGCTAAGGTTATGTCGACTGATTTAAGAGCGAGCGCCTCACTAGTACTTGCAGGGCTAGCTGCTTCAGGCACGACAGAGGTTCTGAGGATTTACCACATTGACAGAGGATATCAAAGAATAGAAGAGAAATTGAAGACTCTGGGTGCTGATATTGAGCGAGTAAAAACCACGGAATACTAGCTTGAAAATGTTTTTTAAATCTTTTCGCATCACGCAACCGCTAGTTTTATTCATCATATTAATTCTTGCTAATCTCATTCTTATAAAATTGCCGTTAGTTGGAATACTAGGGTATGAGTTCTCAGTTGTTAACGCAATTTTACTATATCTTATTGGCGGGGTGTATATAATCCATGTTTTGCGCTCTGAGAGACAAGACGAATTAGAACTTGTTCAAATTTGGCGTTTCAATAAAAATCGCCTGCTGGTTTTTGTTGTTATACCATTTTTTATAGGATTATTTTCATCACTTTTTTTCTCGAAGTGTCCTTTATTTGAGGGAATACTTTTTTATTTGATAATAACAGTTCCGGCCTACCTATTAGGTGTTACATTTGCTTACTATTCATTTGCTCTAACAAAAAGATACAGCTACTTATTCTTTTTTATAAGCTTTATCGTTTTAATTTGCCTGCCTCTTAATGAGCTTTTCTTCAACCCACAAGTGTATTTCTACAATCCCATAATCGGATATTTCCCGGGAACTATATATGATGAAGACATCAGAATCGACAGGTTATTAGTTGCTTACCGGATTTTCAATTTGTCTTTTGTTGTGGTGATTTTGTATCTGGCTCGATTGGTGCAACAAAAAAAAATGCTTGCGAAATCTTTTTCATTATTGATAATAGTTCTTGTCGCTCTAACCTTTTCCATCTTCAAACCTCTTTTGTTTCTTTCTACCGACAAGGAATCATTGAATAAACATCTTCATAACACTCTCTCAACCGACAATTTTGTTATTCACTACGGCAACAAGTCTTTATTTGCAAACCGGACCAAATATGTTGCCTTGTTACATGAATATTATTTGGATCAGATTAAGAATCAGTTGGGCGTACGGTTCAATCAGAAAATAGATTCGTATGTTTTTCGAAACAGAGGGCAAAAGCAAGAATTAATGGGTGCTGGTAATGCTAATATAGCAAAACCTTGGCTGCGGCAAATTTATCTTAATTACAGTAGTTACGAAGAGACTTTGAAACATGAATTAGTTCACATAGTTGCGTCAAGTTTGGGAACAACAGTTCTGAAAGTTGCCGACAATTTCAATTCAGCCATGATCGAAGGTTTGGCAGTGGCAATTGACGACAATTATGATGAGTTACCTGTCCACTACCTTGCAAAACTTGCATGGCAAGGCGGTTATCGGGTTTCTATACCAACATTGTTTAGCGGAATAAATTTCTTTGCGCAGACCTCGTCCATCTCATATATCTATGCCGGCTCATTCATAAAATATTTGATCGATAAGTTCGGTGTTGAAACCGTTAAACATCTTTATCGCTCAACTGATTTTAAGAAATATTGCGGCAATGATATTCATCAACTATCCAACGACTATGTTGAATTTCTTAATAACTATCGGATTGTCTACAACAAATATCAAGCACAACTGTACTTTGGTAGTAAAACGATCTTTAAGAAATACTGCCCGCGTTTTGCAGCATCTCAAACGCGCAAAGCTTCGAAATACTTTCAACATGGAAAATTTAACGACGCACTCAAATTGTTCAAAGACGTTTACGGGTATTCCGAATCCTACAGCTCACTAATCGGAATAACAAGAACCTTGTCAACACAAAAAAAATATGACGAGGCTGCGGAGTATTTGAAAAATGAAATTAGTAAGTTTAAGACAGATCAAAATTATTTTATCCTTGAATTAGCTTTGGGGGATCTTCTGATCAAAACCAATAAGTTTACAAATGCTGCTGCAGAATACGATTCACTGATTAGTCAAAATCCTCACGTTGAATACTCAAACGAAGTTCGAATTAGGCATGCAATACTTGAACAAGGAGTCGATTCTCTGAAAGCATTCTTTAGTTCATCGGACACTCTGAAGCTTAGCAGACTGATACGTCTTAATGAGAAAGAAATTCAGTATTTTAGCATCCCAAGAAGTATCCAACTGGCGGAAAATACGCATCGGGACATCTCGACTTTCTTGTTCGGACTAAAGAAAAACTTCAGTACTCAGAATTATGAATCGTGTTATGCAGCGTACCAAATATCGAGATACTTTTTGAAAAGAATGGATTTAGAGAACGCTCAAATTTTTGCGGTTAAAGCCGTGAGTAAAAATCTCAGCATAGATGAAAAACACATTTTTGTTGAAAATCTTAGAATGGTAAACTGGTTCAAGAATTTTTCCAATGAAGTGAAAGTGGATTGATGGCAGAAACAAGTTTCGAAAATTTGTTGGGTAAGTATCAGATTCTTCAAATCGCTTCGAAAATCGCCGACGAAAGAAAAGAAGAATTCTTTCTTATAGGCGGTTTTGTGCGCGATACACTGCTTAAGCGTGAAAGAAATGAAATGGATTTTCTGGTTGTCGGTGATGCCCTTGCATTTGCAACTGAACTATCAAAAACCCTTGGCGTTGATAAATTGACCGTGTATAAAAATTTCGGTACAGCACATTTTAATTATTCAAACTTGTTCCTTGAATTTGTAGGTGCAAGAAAAGAATCCTATTCAAGAAATAGCCGGAACCCGAAAGTTGAACGCGGAACACTTGATGACGATCTTAACCGGAGAGATTTTACCATTAATTGTTTGGCTATCTCGTTAAATCAAAGTTCATTCGGAAAATTAATTGATAAGTTCAACGGCGTTGAAGACATTAACCAAAAGATTATCCGTACGCCGCTCGATCCGGCGAAAACTTTTGACGACGATCCGCTAAGAATTATGCGGGCTTTCCGTTTTGCCGCTCAGCTAAATTTTGAAATCGAATCTTCCGTATTCAATGCAACAAAAGAAATGGCGGAACGATTAAGAATAGTCTCGCAAGAAAGAACCACAGATGAATTTCTGAAAATTCTCGCATCGCCTAAACCTTCCATCGGATTGAAATTACTTTTCGAAAGCGGAGTAATGAAAGTTATCTTCCCGGAAATTGCTAACCTCGGCGGTGTTGAACAGCGAAAGGAATATCATCACAAAGATGTTTTTCAACATACTTGTATTGTTGTAGATAATGTTGCATCCACAAGCGACAACCTTTGGCTCCGTTTTGCCGCGCTTGTCCACGATATAGCTAAACCTCAGACCAAAAAATTCATAGAAGGAATTGGCTGGTCGTTTCATGGGCACGAAGAACTTGGCGCAAGAATGATGAAATCTATTTTTACTCGCATGAAACTGCCGTTAACTAAACAAGAGTACATTGAAAAACTTATCAGACTGCATTTGCGGCCGATAGCTTTAGTTGATGAGCAAGTTACGGATTCTGCTATTAGGAGATTAATTGTTTCGGCCGGTGAAGATCTGGATGATTTAATTGTTCTGTGCCGTGCCGACATTACCAGTAAGAACCCGGCAAAGGTCAACCGTTATTTAGAGAATTATAATATTGTGATGCAGAAGGTTCAAGATGTTCGAGAAAAAGATCAGCTGCGTGCATTCCAATCGCCGGTACGTGGGGAAGAGATCATGCGTGTTTGCAATATCCCACCTTCCAAACTGGTTGGAGATATAAAAACCGCAATCGAAGACGCAATTCTTGACGGCAAGATTGGAAACAACTATGAAGAGGCTTACGAATATTTCTTAAAAGTTAAAGATCATTTCTTGAAAGATCATAAGTGAATTATTTTAAATAAAATGTAACTTTCAATCGGAATATAACGTCATAATAATTAAGTAACTAAAAGTGCTTAACAGGAGAAACGAATG
>JAJYMU010000171.1 GCA_021786655.1 Bacteroidota bacterium | reverse complement strand
GGCTTTACGAAACGCATGTTTATGATTTCGCACCGGATACCTTCGGCGGAAAGTTTTTCATTTGATTTCTTTGCATACTCGACCATATTTCCTACTGCAAGAATTGCAACATCCTGACCGCTCGAAATTTTTTCTGCTTTGCCTATCGGAAGCTGAGTGAACCCATTATTCAAAGGAACGCCTAACGCCGATCCGCGCGGATACCTAATTGCAACCGGGCCATCGGAATAATTAATTGCAGTGAACAGCATATCACGAAGCTCCGCTTCATCCTTCGGCGACATTATAACCATGTTAGGTATTAACCGCAAATATGTCAGGTCAAACGCTCCATGATGAGTCGGTCCGTCAGCACCAACTAACCCGGCACGATCCAAAACAAAAACAACATGTAATTTCTGGAGTGCAACGTCATGGATAATTTGATCAAATGCACGCTGCAAAAATGTTGAGTAGATCGCAACGACTGGAATTATTCCTTGCGTTGCCAAACCGGCAGCAAAAGTAACGGCGTGTTCCTCGGCAATACCTACATCAAAATACCGGTCATGCAGTTCGCTCTGCAAAATATCTAAGCCGGTTCCATCAGGCATTGCTGCGGTAATCCCAATCACGTTTGGATTTTCTTTCGCAATTTCTACAAGGGCATTGCCGAAAATAGTTGTGTATGCCGGTGAACCGCCGGATTTTTTTATAGCCTCGCCGGTAACTTTATCGAATGGTGTAGCGGCGTGTAGTCGTTGAAAATGTTCTTCAGCCGGTTTGTAACCTTTGCCTTTTTCACTTGTAGCATGAACAAGTATTGGTCCCTTCAAATCTTTTATCTGTTCAAATATTTTGATTAACTGCTCAAGACTGTGTCCGTTCACCGGTCCAAAATATCTGAAGCCGAGCGCTTCGAACAACATGCCGGGCGTGATGATAGATTTAATTCCCGATTCAATTTTTGCAGTCACACGTCTTATTCTATCGCCAAAATTATCCAGCTTGCCGGTTAAATCCCAAATCGCACCTTTGAAACGGTTGAACTCAGGATGAGAAATCATTTCGCTAAAGTAATTGGAAATCTGCCAAACATTCGGCGCAATAGACATATTGTTGTCATTCAGCACAACAATCAAATTACTTTTTATCAATCCGGAATTGTTCATTGCTTCGTAAGCCATTCCGCCGGTCATAGCGCCGTCGCCGATAACGGCGATAACTTTTTTATCTTCATGCTTAATGTCTCTTGCAACAGCCATTCCCAACGCCGCGGAGATTGATGTTGATGCGTGTCCGGCACCGAATGCATCGTATTCGCTTTCAGTTCTTTTCAAAAATCCGCTGATGCCGTTCAGTCTGCGAATTGTTTTAAGCTGATCTCTTCTTCCCGTCAAAATTTTATGAGGGTATGCCTGATGTCCGGTATCCCATACCAACAAATCATTCGGCGTGTTGAAAACTTTATGAAGTGCGACCGTCAACTCAACTGTTCCGAGTCCGCCGCCAAAATGTCCGCCGATCTGCGAGATCACATCGACCATGTATTCTCTGATCTCGGTGCATAAAGTTTTTAAATCAGCCAAAGGAAGTTTTCTAATATCCGCCGGAGAATTTATCTTGAATAAAATTTTATATTTTGAGTCGTCAGACATGCAATCCATCCTTCACTTGGCTATTCTTTAATCTTCTTTTCCAATTGCTTCTTCAAATCTGTTACCTTCAGCTCGGCATCTTTCAAAGTTGAATAACAAATATTTGCCAAACCGATTCCCTCTTCATACAACTTGATTGACTCTTCCAAACCGACTTCACCTTTTTCAAGCAGATCGGAAATCTCTTGCAGCCGATTCAAAGAATCTTCAAAACCTTGTTCTTTTTTCTTGCTCATTTTATTTCTGTTTCTCCGTCAAAGAATTTCAATTTAAACGGCTCGCCGGCTTTTAGCTTTTTGAGTCTTCCGATATACACTTCGTTCTGTTTAACAATTGCAAATCCCCGTTTCAAAATTGAATCGATATTGTATGATTGAATTTTATGACTTAACAAATTTAACTGATTTTTACTTCCGCTGAGACGATTTTCAAAAATATTTTGGAACCGGTAGAGCAGATTGTCCAACTGTTGCTGCTTATTTCTCACGAAATCTTGCGGCATTCGGAAACCGTAAGATGAAGTAACCATATCAACTTCGCTGCGGTAATCGCCGATTATCCCAAACATTTTCTCCGGAAAATAATATGAAAATTCACTTATAAAGGCAAAGAGCTCTTCACTGTTCGGCGTTGCAAGTTCCATCGCTGCAGAGGGAGTCGGCGCGCGAAGATCGGCGACAAAATCTGCAATTGTAAAATCGATTTCATGACCGACGCCGCTGATGACCGGAATCTTGGAATCGAAAATTGCACGCGCAACAATTTCTTCATTGAACGCCCACAAATCTTCCAGCGATCCGCCGCCGCGTCCAACTATCATAACATCAATATCATTTTGTTCGTTCAGCAGTTTGATGCTGTTAGTAATATCCTGCGCAGCTCCTTCGCCTTGTACGCGGCATGAAGCGATAACAAGTTCCGCCAATGGATATCTTCTTGCGGCAATACTTTTCATGTCTTGAAATGCCGCGCCATCGATAGCCGTAACGATTCCGATTTTTTTTGGAAATTTTGGAATTGGTTTTTTGAACTGTGCATCAAAAAGTCCTTCGGTAGAAAGTTTCTGTTTCAATTTTTCAAACGCGGCTTGAAGCTCTCCGACACCGGCCGGTTTCATCGAGCGCACATCGATCTGGTAACTGCCGCGCGGAGGATAAACAGTAACACGTCCGCTCACAATTACTTTCATTCCGTCTTGCGGCGTAAAGAAAACGTAACTGTTCAAGCCTTTCCACATAGTACAGCTAATTTGAGCGGAGGAATCTTTCAATGTAAAATACCAATGACCGGAAACATGCGGCTTGAAGTTCGATAATTCACCGATCACATTTATATCGGAAAAATTTTCTTCGACCGTCTGCTTAATTAGTCCGGTAATTTCACCGACCGTTAGAACCGCTTCAATCATTTTTCTTTTCTGAAGATTAAACAATATTGATGATGCCTGTTGCCGACCCATGCGTTATTTACGCCGAGCGCAATTAATTTTTTATCGTCTTGAAGCCAAACTTTTTCGTCTTTCAAAACCCAGCTTTTCTCTTTCCGTTTTGTAAGCGAAACAGCCGTATCGAAAGCTAACGGATACAATGCGCCGTCGCAATAGACATTATTGGTGATGATCGTTAGATATCCGCCCGGTTTCGTCACATCGTAAACTTGATCAAACACCAATGCTTGCTGTTCCAAAAAATTTTCGTACGATGCTATGTTGCCGAGATCATCCGGATTCAAAGAATATCGTGTATCCAAACCTTTTTGTTTTCTATCCTTTTGTCTGATCGAATTTCGTTCAAGCTGATTCCAATACGGCGGCGAAGTAATAGTGTAATCAAATTCTTTTTTATCGAACCCGTTATCGGCAAGAACATTTTTCAGCTGCAGAGAATTTCCTTGCAGCGGGCTTGCTAGCTTGGAAAAACCTTTTTGTTTTATCCTTCGATTGGCAGTAGTAAAATATTTCTTAGTTATTTCTACGCCTACTGATTTTCGTTTTAGCGATCCGGCTGCAATTAACGTGCTACCGGTTCCCATGAACGGATCCAAAATCCATGCATCTTTCTTTGTGAAAAATCGAATGAACTCCTCAACGAGAGTTTCCGGAAACTTTGCCGGATGCAGCAATTCGTTTTCTTTCCTTCTAGGCGGACGCAGAATGAACCAACTCTTTGTAAACTTCAGCCATTCCTTGCCGGTTAGATCATTAAGCTTGTTATTTTTATTTAACCTTCCCCGCTCGCCGAGATCGATATAATTCTTTTTTGTTTTGCTCACACTCTCTACAAATTAAGTGAAAAGAAATTTGAGTACAGCCCAATTGAAAACTCGTTGAAACCCGTTCCGCCAGTGACCAGCTGAAAATTGTAGCGGTACCTTGTGTAAAATGTAAAAACATTTTGAATCTGGAACAAACCTACCGACAATTCCAAACTCATTCCGTTGTAACCTTTGAAATCGGTAAATCCATCTATACCGGGAGAAACGTATTTTATTTCCGGCACTTGAAAGATATGTTTGTAACCGATACGAAAGAAATTTTTCTTCTGCGCCTCGAAAACGTAAGTGTACTCAATTCCCAGGTAACCCATCGGATAATTATATCCGACCGAATAAAATGAGAACAGCGGAATCTCTTTGCTGATTGCCCAGTGGTGTTCTCTTCCAGTAAAAACATACGCCGGCGACGGCAGACCGAAAATCACACCGCCGAGACAGCACATCATAAAAATGCTCGGCTGCTCTTCCGGCGTAATCATAACTCCTTTTGGAATTGCGACATCGGTAATATCGGAT
>JAJYMU010000235.1 GCA_021786655.1 Bacteroidota bacterium | reverse complement strand
AGGTTATACCGGTAAAGAGAAAATTATAAAGTTTGAAGGATGCTATCACGGCCACGGCGATTTCTTTTTAATTAAAGCCGGAAGCGGCGCACTCACATTCGGCGTTCCAACAAGTCCCGGTGTAACAAAAGGTAATGCGGCCGATACGCTTGTCGCCGATTTTAATAATATTGATTCAGTTAAGAATTTAATTCACGAGAACCAGAATCAAATTGCAGCTATCATAATTGAACCGGTTGTTGGCAACATGGGAACAGTTCGTGCAAATGATTCATTCATCAAGGAATTGCGAGCGCTATGCAGCCAAGAAAAAATAGTCCTAATATTCGATGAAGTAATGACCGGATTCAGATTAGCTCAAGGCGGAGCGCAAGAAATTCTTGGCGTTAAACCGGATCTTTCTACGTTTGGAAAAATTATCGGCGGCGGTTTGCCCGTTGGCGCTTACGGTGGTAAAAAAGAAATTATGGAAATGATTTCTCCGAGCGGACCGGTTTACCAAGCCGGAACATTAAGTGGAAATCCATTAGCTATGAGTGCCGGTTATGCTGCGCTGACTCACATTAAAGAGCATCCGGAAGTATTTCAGACTCTGGAAGAAAAGTCGACTTATCTCGAAAAAGGGATTAAAAATAATTTGAAGTCGGTCGGGAAAAATTATCAGCTTAATCGTGTCGGTTCAATGATGACTTTGTTTTTCACCGAAGAACCGGTTACGGATTTTAATTCCGCTGTTAAATCCGATACAAAACTTTTCGGGAAATATTTTCACGGTATGCTGAATCATGGTGTTTATCTTCCACCGGCACAGTACGAAGCTTTATTCGTATCTACGGCGCACACGAAAGAAGATTTGGATAAAACGATCAGCGCGAATCTGGATGCTTTAAATTCATTGAAGTAGTTTGAAATAATAAAACTATCTCAACTTTGCCAATATGTCTCCAACGCTTTGATGATTTACGCCTTCTTCTTCGTTTACCAGTTGGTAGAATTTGCATTTAAGACAGCTCGATATTTTCGATGCAAATGTTCCCTGAACCACACCATCGCAAAGCGTTCCGGCAATTGCCCAACATGCGCGTCCACCGTTAAGCCCCCTGTTCATACCGGTTGTGTGCGATTCAACAGCCGCTGGGCAAATTCCCAGTTCCGTTGCTTTAGCGCCGCCCGGAATTCTTTCGCACTTTTTGAATTCCCAGCAATTCAATACAGCCATGTGACTCCCCTTTTTGTATCTACTTCTAAACTTATTATCGATGAAAAAATACAAAACTAAATAGCTGTGAAGGAGAATTCTCCCAGTTAATTACTGTCGTCGGCTGGTTTAAATTCTGCAAACCAAAAGAGCTATCGTTTAAAAGAAACAACCCACGCGAGGGTAACGTGGGCTGCTTCTAGGGATTTTGAGATGTGCTTTTGTTTAATAAGAAAAATTAATTTATGCCTCTTCCGTTTAAAAACGTATTACACTTTTTATCTGAGCCTACTATTTAATCCGTAAGCTGTATTATATGCTTTTTGAACCGTAAGTATTTGATACTTTATTATCGAAGGTTTGAGAGTTATTTTTATAGGTGAAGTAAATATTTTTTTGAACCAGCGCCTAATCATTAAGTTAAAGAAAGAATGAAATTAATTTCATCATACATAAGGCTGTTAAAAAACAGCGAACTCGAAAAAAGAGTAAAAATTGCATCCGATGTTCTGAAATCATGCAAAAGCTGCCCTAGAAACTGTGAGGTTGACCGTACAAACGGCGAGTACGGTATTTGTCAAAGTCTCGAACTTCCTATCGTTTCATCTTACACTGCACATTACGGAGAAGAACCCATTCTTTCCGGCTCAAGAGGAGCGGGAAACATTTTTTTCGGCAACTGCAATTTAAGATGTATGTTCTGCCAGAATTATGAAATTAGTCAGAACTGGAAGGTTGAAAGACAGCATGAAGTTTCTTTTGACCGGCTTGCCGATATAATGATCGAGCTTCAAAATAGAAATTGCCATAATATCGGGTTGGTATCGCCGACACATTTTTCCGCACAGATACTGAAATCAATCTACATTGCCGCTTCGAGAGGATTAAATTTACCAATCATCTACAATACAAACGGATACGATTCTGTCGAAATGCTGAAACTTTATGACGGCGTGATCGACATATATTTGCCGGACTTAAAATACGGCAGCAACGAATACGGTAAAACTTATTCCAAAGTTGATAATTATTTTGATCACGCAAAGAATGCCATAAAAGAAATGTTCAATCAAGTTGGCGATGAATTAATTTATGACGGCGATGTTGTAGTCCGAGGTTTGATTATCCGCCACTTGGTTTTACCGAACGGACTTGCCGAATCGGAAAAAGTGTTTCAGTTTATTGCGAAGGAATTAAGTCCCAACGTTCACATTTCACTTATGTCGCAATATTTCCCGACGAACAAATCCCACAAGGATATTTTGATTGATCGTCCCATCAGAGCTTCCGAGTATGATAAAGCTTTAGCGCTTATGGACAAGTATGGATTGCACAAAGGCTGGTTCCAGGCGATGGAAAGTCACGACTATTACAAACCGTATTTCAACGCTGATCGAGAAGATCCTTTCAACAACAAAGTTATTCTAAACGGCTGATTATTGTCTGGTTCTGATGATTACAGGTATTCTTCCCTTCCCCTTTTAAAAGTAAAATCTGAATCCGGCACGCATCATAATGCCGCTCATATCGTACTTGCGTTCGAAAACTTTTTTCTTGCCGGTAACCGAATCGGTTACATTATATTCCCAACTCGGCTGCGAATAATGATAATCGATTTCAACGAAAGCATCGGACCGCCTTCCCAATTCGTAGGCAACACCGCCTCCCAATCTCCACGCAAAATCGAAAGCGCCTTGAAATTCATCGTTCGAAGGATTTTCATAATTCCGGTAGAAAATTAACAACACTTCAATTCCCGCGGCGCCGGTAACGAAAGCGCGCGCTCTGGGCGCAATCGGCCAGCTACCTGTAACGCTGCCCATGAGCGGAATAGCATGAAGATTTGTTTTGGCTCTCAGTTCATTCAATGTACTGTTGGGACCGTAGAAATCATTGAACTCCGCAACTAACTTTTGGTCAACATAATTTTTGTTGAACCAGTCGGCGCTCCATCCTACAATAAAGTTATCGTCAATATTCCAACCGCCCTCGTAACCGATGATAAATCCGGCACTAGTTGCGCCTGGAGAGAACATTCCAACTTTAACGCTTCCGAAGTGCGCTTGTGCAGAAATTACGATTGGCAAAACCACGATAAGTAACACAATTAATTTCTTCATATCAGAATCCGTTTTATTTTGTTATTAGACAAAAAACAATTCCAACCTGCCTGCCCGCTCCGACTTGTCGGAGACGAGGCGAGCCGGACAGGCAGGTGCCACTTAAAAAGTCAGATTACTATCTATTTGGATGCTTTAAGATAAGTTTTGTTCTGCAAAATAAACACTAGGATTATTTTATGGACATAAAAAACCCCGATAATGTATCGGGGTCTAACATCTAACGACTAAATACTGATTTTCGTTTACGCCAGCGATTCTTTCGATCTTCTGAAAGCTGAAATAATGAATCCGGTGACCATGATAAGCACGCCAATCCAAACCAAACTGATAAACGGTTTGATGCTGGCATCAATTGTTAAAACTTCTTTCGGTGCAGCGGCATTTTGTCCTCCGGAGAGTTTTGAGAAAACTAAACTAACTTCCTTGCCCGTTGCGTTCATAGTAGTGATAGTCACTTTTAGATCAGCAGGATTTAATTCTGCGGCAACATAATTCGGTCCTTGTCCATCATTCTGCATATAAGGTTCAATATTTTCTTCTTTGCCGTTGTACTTCACGGTTAGTTCTACGCCGATCTTGAAAGATTTACCGCTCATCATTGCATTCATATCCGCCGGCAAATTGAATTTGTCGAAAACAATTTCTTTTCCGTCGAAGTCAATTTTATCGCCGCTCTTCATTGTGGCGGGTGTTCCGCCGGGATTTTCAGTTCCGTCGGAATAACCGACCGGCGCAACATAAAAATCATGTGTTAGTCCAACGAGAATATCGGGTTCGCGCATCAGACTGTTATTGAAATCAGCAACGAACATAATAGGCGAAACGACTTGTTTTTTATCGCCGCTTGCAACTTCAACGTTAAAATGATATTTCTTGCCGTCGTCGAAAGGCGTATAACCTAAGAAGGTCAGGTCATGATCAAGAACGTGAACCTTTTCACCTTTTACAAGATCAATCTGTTTTTGCTTTGAATGCCCTGCAGTTGCCAGCACGCCGATTAAGAAAAGAGCAATGCCGACGTGAGCGATATAAGCACCCAAGAAAGATTTTCTTCCGCGGAATATTTTGTAAGCGATCTCGCCGTTTACGATAAGTGCGAACGAGGAA
>JAJYMU010000342.1 GCA_021786655.1 Bacteroidota bacterium | reverse complement strand
ATCTTTTGTCTGGCACATTCTAAAAATATCGCCGTTCTCAACAGGTTGTTCAAGCAGTACTTCATTATTAGAATTCACAACGCGAATAATCCCGTTTCCTTTTGCTTCAAAAGTTTTATCGTGAGAACCATACTCCTCCGCTTTCTGAGCCATCAATCCAACGTTTGAAACGGCACCCATGGTTGCAGGATCGAACTGTCCATGAACTTTAGCATTTTCGATAATCTCTTTATATATAGTAGCATAACAACGATCCGGGATCATTGCAATACAATCTTGCAACTCATCCTTCCGATTCCACATCTTACCGCCGTCACGTACTACGTTCGGCATAGACGCATCAACAATCACATCATTCGGAACATGCAGATTTGTTTTTCCAATTCTAGAATCGACCATTGCCAATTCAGGATTAGTTTCAAAAATCTTGTTGATATCAGTTTCGATTTCGATTCTTTTTTCATCGGGCAGCTTTTTCAACTTTTCGAGAACATCCATCAATCCATTATTTACGTTAGCGCCAATCTCTTTTAGAACATCGGCGTGTTTATCAAGTGCATCTTTGAAATAAACATACACGGCATGACCGAACATAATCGGATCTGAAATTTTCATCATAGTAGCTTTAAGATGAAGGGAAAGAAGAACGTTGTCTTTTTTAGCCAGCTTAATTTGTTCTGCATAAAACTTTCTTAACTCCCTTACATTCATCACCGAAGCATCGATAACTTCACCTGGAAGTAATTTTAATTTTTCTTTTAGCGGAGTAACTTTTCCGGAAGAATCAACAAATTCGATTCTTACAACATCGTCCTTCTGAAGAGTAGTGGATTTTTCAGTTCCATAAAAATCGTTTTGCTGCATATGCGCAACCCGCGTTTTAGAACCTGATTGCGGCCACGGCTTCATCATCTTGTGTGGATATTTTTGAGCAAACTTTTTTACTGAAGCAGACGCTCTTCTATCTGAATTTCCTTCGCGCAAGACTGGATTTACCGCTGAACCCAGAACCTTGGCATACCTATTTTTAATTGCCTTTTCTTCATCTGTTTTTGGTTCTTCAGGATAGTCCGGAATATTGTAACCTTTTTCTTTCAACTCTTTAATCGCTTCATGAAGTTGAGGAATAGAAGCACTGATGTTAGGCAACTTGATAATATTAGCATCAGGATTTTTAACTAGTTCCCCCAACTCCGCTAGATAATCCGGGATTTTCTGTTCTTCAGTTAAATTCTCTGGAAAATTTGCAAGGATTCTTCCCACTAGAGAAATATCTTTCTGCACAAAATCAATTCCAGTTCCTTTCGTAAATGATCTTAGCACCGGGAGAAGGCTATAAGAAGCCATAGCTGGAGCTTCATCAATCTTTGTCCAAATAATTTTAGTAGCCATTTAATTTTTCCAATTGGTTGTGAAGTAATTCAGTAAATTATTTACAAATATATATATGTTAAATGAAATTATTATTTAAATGGCGGAACCGTCGGATTGTATTAATCGTTTTGTAAATACAAAAAATTTTATGCAGGAGCTATATAATCTGAAGTAATGATCTATATAGTTTTGCCAATGGCAGACCAACAACATTGTAGTAGCACCCATCTATTTTCTTCACAAAAACAGCTCCGAAATCATCTTGAATTCCGTAAGCGCCGGCTTTATCCATCGGGCTTCCGGTATTAATGTAGTCTTTGATTTCGGTTGCAGATAATTTTCTAAAAGTAACTTTTGTTTTTTCGTAATCGATAATCTTTTTATTCGTATCGATATTGTGAATTACGAATCCGGTATAAACTGTGTGAGTCCTTCCACTCAACTTTGAAAGAATTTTGAATGCGTCATTTTCGTTTTTCGGTTTGCCGATAATCTCACTATCAAGCACAACAATTGTATCGGCGGTAATCACAATTCCAGAGTCTACTTTTTTAACAGCCTTTTGCGATTTATGCAGCGCTAGTCTCTTCACAGTTTGGACCGGATGCTCGCCATCCAAAATTTCTTCGTGGAGATCAATCGAGAATGATTTGAAATTCAGCCCAAGTTGTTTAAGAAGTTTTCTTCTTCGCGGAGATTTTGAAGCAAGGAATATTTTGATGTTATAGTTTAGCATGCTGAAAACTTATGGAATGAAAAAATGAAATGAATGGAAGCGGTAAGTATCAATCAACGGAATAATGCTTTTATACTTCCCCATGTTCTTTTAACGCTGGATACATTGTGAGGAACAGCAACTTCCCATGAGTAGGAAGCAGTTCCGTCGTTGTCAACAATTTTTAGCCTGTAAACATACAACTGATCGGATGCTTTGAATGCAGTTTGATCGACATATTCGTAATTTTTATCTGCCTGAGGATAGACAACGCCAATTTCAACAAAACTGCCGTTTACGGTTTTTCTTTCGATAACGAATTGTTTAACATTTGTTTCCGTAGATGTCTGCCAGCTAATAACGATATTGCTACCGTTGGAACGAGCAGCAAATTTCAGCAGGTCGGCACCGGCAAACAAAATACCCGTAAAAACTAGAAGAATCGCTATGATGTTTTTGGTTTTATTCATTTTTTCATTCAAAATATATTCTGTATGGACATCTTTGTCAAGTTATTTATGTCACACCTTTAGATATTTCTCCCACCTTCCAAACTTAAATTTTACGAAGATTACCAACGCATACAGAATAACATAAAATGGCAACGCAAACCATGCGCCAATCAAACCAAATTTCAAATAAACTCCCAAAAAGTATGCGATGGGAACGAACACAAACCAATTAACAATAACTTCCGAAAGCATAACGTAGAGAGTTTGTCCGGCTGCTTGTAGTCCGTTAGCAAGCACGACTCCAAGCGCATAAAAGATTTGTCCTAAACCGGCTATTCGCAAAGCGGGTACCGCTGTTTCGATGATGTGATGGTTGTCGGTAGTCAGTATAAGAATTAATCGCGGTGCAAAGACAAACAACATTCCTACAATAACGGTATAGACTGTCGCAATCTTGCTGGTTTCATAGCCGTAATGTTTTGCAAGCTTAAAATCTTCGCTGCCGAGACTATTGCCCACCAGAGTCTGAATCGCAATTCCAAAACCGAAACACGGCATAAGCGAAATTTGTAAAGCTGAAAACACAACCGTACTTGCCGCTTGCTGATCGGTTCCGATTAAACCGGTGATGGCGATGAAACTTAAAAATCCAACAAGAATGAAAATGTTCTGAAGAGAAACCGGAAGTGAAATTTTTATTATTGAAGAAGCAATGCTCTTAACAAATCTAAAATTCTTGAAGTAGTGAAATTTGTGCCGGAAACTCGGCATCATTGATACGGTAAGATAGAAAAGCGAATCGCAAATGGTTGCTAGAGTTGAGCCCAAACCTGCACCCGCTAGCCCCATCCCCTGCATTCCGAATCCGCCGTAAATAAAAAAGTAATTGAATATAATATTGAGCAGATTAATCAGCACAGCTGAATACATGAAAACTTTCGTTTTGCCGATTCCAAAAAAGAATCCCCGGTATGAAACTGTAATCAAAAAGAAAGGAATACCCATGAACCGGTAGTGAAGGAATTGTCCGGCATAAAACGCAACTTTTGGATCCACAGCAAAAAAGTTGGCAATATCGTGCGAGAAATAGACAACCAATCCCGCAACTACAATACCTATCATGAGAGCTATGATTAGCGAGACATTTAAAACTTTGCCGCATTCATTATATTCTTTTGCGCCGAAACGACGTGCTATCAAAACATGAGTGCCGGTCGCTAGACTTGAAAACAAGCTAACCACAGCCCATGTAGCAATAACACCGATTCCCATCGCGGCTAAATAATATTCCGCATTAGGCAGACGTCCAACCATTGCGGTGTCAACCAGAGAGACGATCATTTGCGTTGATAAACCTGCTATGGCTGGTAGCGCGAGTTTCAGTATGTACGAATGATCCTTCGAATAGGAAAATAATTTCATGACATGCGAAGATATTGAAATAATCAAATCAAAAAAAATCTGAAAGCTTACAGCGCTGTAAATATGCATATAATTTAATATTACGATTAAAACTTGCCTGCTGAAAGGAGTATTGCTATTTTGCGTAGAGAAACTGCCTGTTATCAGAAGGTCAAATCAATGACAAAGCAGGAAGAAGTTCGCTATCTGATTCATACGCTCGGAATAAAACCAAGGATGGTTGCCGAGAAACTCGGTATGAAAGTTCAAACATTTACCTATCTGATAAATGACAGCCCGCAATTTGATGATGATCTCTACAAGCAAATCAAATCTATAATTGACGATTACCAATTTGAACTAAATCTTTTTGAAACTGGTGATTACTCTGAAAGTCTCGACATGTTCGTTGACGACGACTTGAATTTAGGAATTGGAGAACGGGTTCGATTGTTCGCAAAAAGAAAGTACGGCACGCTAAAAAAACTTGCAGAGGCAATGAAAATCTCC
>JAJYMU010000201.1 GCA_021786655.1 Bacteroidota bacterium | reverse complement strand
AGTGATTGATTGTGTCGTTGCGTTTATGTTTGTGGGCACGAACGGAAACTTTATTTTTTTGATTCCGTTTCCAAATTGGTCGAACTCGATGATGTTCGGAGGATCTACCACAAGCAATTTTGCATCGCGCGTTATTGCGAAGTTCATCGGGTTGGATAATGAAAATGAACCGGCGTCGAAACTGCCAATAGTCACCTGATACTCGCCGCGTATATTGAATTTCAGAATTCTATTGTTGTCGGAATCCAAAACAAAAAGATCGCCTTGATTCGAAACTGCTGAGCAAGTCGGGTAATTAAACACGTAACGTGAATCGGTTATGTTCTCAGCAGCGAGCTGTGATAAGAAATTTAAATCTTTGTCGAAAAATTGAACCCGGTTATTGTTCTTATCAGAGACATAAACATTTAGCGTTGTGGCAAAAACGTCTGTCGGGTTATCAAATGTGGATTGTTGCCAGCCGTATCCGCCGATGACCTTGATAACGTTTCCGAGAGTGTCAATCTTGATTAACTCGTTTGAGGATGTATCGGTTACAAGAATGTAACCCGCCGGACTGATTGAAAAAGATTTAGCATCTTTAAATGAGCCAATACTTCCGGATGAGATAAAGTTTTGTGCCTGACTTAAATTAGCACCGATCAATAGTAAAAATAACAGGTAATATTTTATTGCAGTTGCGCTCATGTTTAGTTACTAACCCGATTTAAGCAGTGATCTTAGGCACAGTTTCTGAAAGAAATTCCTTAATAAAAATAAGAAATTTTATTAACTTTACTTCAACTAGAATGTATGAACTAAATTTACAACAGAGGAATCAATGCAAAGAATATTAATATGCTGTTTGGTTAGTTTGTTAATTCTTTCCTCATGTAAGTTCAAAGAAAGCGTTACAACTCCCCAAACCCCCGGCTCAGGAGATACAGCCATCAAAGTTGTAACACCTAACGGAGCGGAAACTTTAGCAGAAGGTTCCAGTTATCAGATTACATGGACAGGAACCGGAACTCTTTTAGTTCGCATTCAGTATTCGATTGACAACGGAACGAGTTGGTCTCTAGTAAAAGATAGTTTGAAAAATACCGGTTTGTATAATTGGTTCCCGATTCCAAACACTGTTTCCAGTCAATGTCTTATTCAAGTATCCTCGCTTGATGGAGTAAGTAGCGACAGAAGCGATAAAGTTTTTTCGATTGTGAAGAATTCGAATAAAAGTTTAAGAATTACATCTCCGGTTGGCGGAGAAACATGGCAGGCAGGCACTTCAGCACAGATTACATGGTACAGCTCTGGTATTGATTCGGTGAAAATAGATTACACGATTGATAACGGTCAGAATTGGAATGTAATTTCTAATTCCACCAAGAACACAGGTATATATTATTGGCAGCCGATACCTAATACACCAACGACGCTTGCAAAAGTAAGGATCAGAGATGCGCAAGACGGAGTAACGTCTTCCGAAAGTGCAACCCCGTTTCAAATTTTACCCGAGCAGTCTGCTAAAGTCATTTCGCCAAATGGCGGCGAGCAATGGTACGCGGGTTCAAGCAACAACATCACTTGGCAATCGACAAATGTTGCGAATGTAAAAATTGAATTCACTATTGACGGTGGAGCTACCTGGTCAACTATTGTTCCGAGTACTCCAAGTACTGGTGTTTATAGTTGGAATGGGATACCGAATGTCAGTTCGTTGCAGTGTAAGATTCGTATTAGCGATGCAAGCGACGGAATTCCAAGCGATGCGTCGGATAATAATTTTACGATCACTACGCCCGGTAGTCAGTTGATAGCTGTAACCAGTCCTAATGGCGGAGAGACGTGGGCAGCGGGTACATCGCAAAACATTACATGGTCTGCAACAGGTATTACAAATGTTAAGATTGAATACACAATCAATAATGGAATAAACTGGAATACAATTACACCGAGTACACCAAGCACAGGTTTCTATACTTGGACGCAATTGCCGAATACTCCATCGACAAACTGCAAAGTTCGTATTAGCGATGCACAAGACGGTTCTCCATCTGATGACAGTAATAATTTGTTTTCGATTTCGCCAGCGCCGTCGATTGCCGTAACGTCACCGAATGGCGGTGAAGTTTGGACAAGCGGCACATCTCAGACTATAAAATATACCTCAGTAAACATTCCGAATGTGAAGATTGAATACACAACCGATGGCGGTGCGAATTGGACAACAATTACAAACTCTACACCGAGCATTGGCGAATACACATGGGATAATATTCCAAACGTAAATTCATATCAGTGCAAAGTAAAAGTTAGCGATGCAATGTTTGGCAGTCCTGCCGATATTTCAGACAACAACTTTACTATAACGAATCAAGTAATTAAATCGATAACAATTACTAGTCCTGTCGGCGGAGAAGTATGGGATGCCAGCACATCAAAAACAATTACTTGGGCTGCAGTTGGTGTTGGTAATGTTAAATTAGAACTTACGACAAATAACGGATTGACATGGAGTACGATTGAGAGTTCAATCCCTAACTCCGGCTCATATAGTTGGTCAGTGCCAAACACACAATCAACTCAATGCAAAATAAGAATTACCGATGTCAGCGGAAGCCCTTCATCCGAAAGCCCGAATACTTTTACGATTAGACCGGCTGCTTCCATTACTTTGATTAGTCCTAATGGAAACGAACTCATAAGGGCCGGACAAGCTTACAATATTACATGGCTAGTTGTCGGAATAGATAATGTTAAAATCGAATACACAACGAATAGTAGTTCTAGTTTGGTTGAGTGGAAAACGATAGTTTCCAGTACCCCTGCCGCTGCTGGCTCGTATGCATTCGGTTTCCCACAACCATCAACTGATTGCAAAGTAAGAATTTCCGAAGCAGTTTCGGGCTCACCTACCGCAACAAGTGCGGGAACATTTACAGTATTGCCCAAGACTTCTTTACGAGTTACTTTCCCGAACGGCGGTGAAAGCTGGATTCAAGGTGAGAAATACCAAATTCAGTGGTCATCAGTTAACATTGCGAAAGTTAAGATTGAATACACTTTGAATGAAGGAACCGGATGGACGACAATTGGTGAAGACTTGGATAACACAGGGTTCTTTGATTGGACTGTACCAACAACGCTGAATTTACCTACAACAACAGGAGGTTTCATTGGTTCCGAGCTATGCAAAGTTAGAGTGTCTGAATATGATGCCGCGAATCCGACTATTGCTGGCGCTTCCGATGAATCCGATAGTACATTTTCTATTTACAAGAAGTTCATCCGGGTCACCGCTCCTAATGGTGGAGAAAATTGGAAAATTGGTTCAGATCAACTTATCACATGGATATCAAAGGGAGTTGATAACGTGAACATAGATTACACGCTGGATAATGGACAAACGTGGACAAATCTAGCAGCAAATGTTCAAAGCACAGGTGCGTATGCGTGGACAATTCCAGCGACTGTTTCATCATTAGGAAAAGTTAGAATAACAGATGCAACTGATGCAACAGTGACAGATGAAACTGATGGATTTTTTAACATAGTACTTCCTTAGAAGATCGAAATTAAATTTCAAAACAAAAAGGCGCTTTTTAAGAAAGCGCCTTTTTTGTTTTTGGAAAACTCTGTAAGTTGTTGACATGAAGAGAGTGCTTGGGAGATTTCGGGGTTTTATCGAAAGATTTTATCCATCGAATCCGTATGTAATATCGTTTTCGTTTCCACGTTACTTTGTGCTGATATTAATAATGTTGGCTGTTGCTGGTATTTTTTATCTGCGATCTCAGAACAAAAATGAATTGGAAATTCTTAAGACAAAGCACAAAGAAATTCAGCTAATGGTTGCAGAGTATTTGGATGAAACTACGTCCACTAATTTGAGTTCCGATAAAGTTGCAACATTAAACAAAAGGTTGGATGAGTATAAGAAGAATCTGAGAATGATTGAGACTGAAATAGAACATTTACAGAGATTTTGGTTTCTTGAATAATGTTCATTAATTTTGCAATAAATTTTACTGCCCCGTAGTGTAATTGGCAACACGTCTGACTCTGGATCAGGAGACTCTAGGTTCGAGCCCTAGCGGGGCAGCATTAAAAGGTTTGAAAATGTTTTGTTTTCAAACCTTTTTCTTTTTGACCCGGCAGAAAAGCACTATGATTTTTGGTTTTTGGTTGTATGCACTTCTGCTATTCAAAGGCAATACTACATTTTTTAATAAATGAACAATTAAAAGCTGGTTTATGATTTTTTGCTTTTTATGCAAACAATATAATGAATTAGTCTAATAAGAGAAATAATCGGAAGCTATGCAGCTTCCAATTTTGCGATAACTTCCGTTTGAGAAATATCAAAAACCGTTACTGTAAAAAAGTGAATATCTTCCTCATCAGAAATCATTTCTGAATTATTTTCTTGCTTGGCTTTAGATGGAACAAAGATTAAAAAGCCGTGCTCACCTTTG
>JAJYMU010000132.1 GCA_021786655.1 Bacteroidota bacterium | reverse complement strand
AAAATATTTTCCGCCGGTTATGTTCGAGATTTGCTGCAAAAGATTTTCATCTATCTCAACCGGAATCATTTGATAGCGGATTCCAAACGGTGTCTGAAACGGATACGGCGCTTCGCCCATTGTCCCTACGCCAACCGTGTAAATTCTCACTCCAAATTTTTGTGCAATCTGCGCCGCGGTAATCGGATCGATCTCGCCGGCATTATTCACACCGTCTGTAAGCAAGATCATAACTTTACTTTTTGATTTGCTGTCTTTCAATCTGTTAACACCGTTTGCGATTGCATTTCCGATTGCGGTTCCGTCATCAATCATGCCGCTATGGACTTGTTTCAATAAATTTCTGAGTACGTTGTAATCGATTGTGAGCGGACATTGCGTAAAAGCGTCCTGCGAAAAAATCACGAGACCGATTCTATCGTTTGTTCTTCCGGCTATAAAATCATCAATAACTTTTTTTGCAGCTTCAATCCGGTTCGGTTTCAAATCCTCGGAAAGCATACTGCCGGAAATATCGAGCACCATTGCAATATCAATTCCTTCGGTGTACATGTTCTGTCCGCTTGAATAACTTTGCGGTCGTGCAGCGGCAACAATAAAAAATGTTATCGCCGCTAATCTCAGCCAAGACGGAAGGTTTGCAAGTTTTTCTTTCAGAGTGCGTGGCGCTTTCCCAAAAATTTGAAGACTGGAATAAGTAAAGTTCGGTGAAACCTGATCGCGTTTTTTCCAGAACCAGTAGCCAAGCACCGGAACTAGAAGCAAGAACCAAAGCACAAACGGATAAGCGAAAGTTATGTCACTTGCCATTTACTTCCTCACTTACTATCTGCTGCGGTTCTGGCGTAACAGGAATTGTACTGTTCACTATACCAAAGGCTTGCTGCATCATTTCTTCGTTCACTTTCGGCATCGGTTCAAACTTCGCGAACTTGACAAGATCGGCGTTGCTGAAAAAGTTTCCGGCAATGTTTCCAACTTTCTTTCCGTCTTGAATATAACTTAGAACTGCCAAAATTTCCGCCGAGGTCATTTCCAGCGCGCGGAAATTGAAACGACTCTCAAAATATTTTCTGATGATCTCGGTTATTTCAGAATGATATTGTTTTATTAATCCTCGCTGCCATAATTCTTTCTCATCAAGCGCGCGTAATTCACCTAAAGCAATCTCATACGGCGGAATAATAATTTCCGGAACGATATTTTCTTTTGCCAATTTTTTCTTGCGGTAGTATTTGTAAACATAATAGAGCGCAACGATCAAAGCGGCTGCAAGCAAAACGATTATAATTATCAACAGCCAATTCATAGGAAGTTTCATCGGCTCTTTGATGTCTTTGATATCCTGGTTCGGATTAACAAGAAGCGTTGTGACGAGAATCGTAACCGGATTTGTCGCAAGAAATCTTTTTGTTGTGTCGCTGCCGACTGTGTATGCAATTTTCAATGCGGGTATGGTCACCTGTGATGAATCGTACTTTGAAAAAACGAAATGATATTTCTTCACGATTTTTGAATCGACTTGACTGCTGTCGGTCGGTAGCTGCTCGATAAAATCCAAAACTTTTACGCTGTCTTTAACCGGCGGAAGTTCAACATTTATATTTTTGTCGTACTTGAGTTCAAGATTGTACTTTATATAATCGCCGACTTTATATTTAGTTGTGTCTGTCGTTGCACTGACGGAAATACTCTGAGCAAGAATAAATGACTGCGAAAAGAGCGCCGCTAAAAAAACAATTTTGAAAAACTTTACCATCTCTTTTCCCTCAGTTTAAAGAAATCCACAAGCGGTTTTACATACGAGCCGGAAGTTTCGATATCGATTGAATCCAATCTGCTGGAGACAAATAAATTTCTTCTGTATTCGAGCCAGCGGTTGTATTCTTTTGTAATCGAATCGCGAACGGCTTTGTCGCTCGTGTCAACGAATCTAATTTCGTTCGTCTCGGCGTCGCGGAATTTTATTAAGCCGGCATTAATAATAGATTTTTCACGCTGATCGCGAAGGACAACCCCGATCAGATCATGTTTCTTGCCAACGATTCTCAAAATCTTGTCGTAACCGGTATCCATAAAGTCTGAGATCAAAAATAAAATCGCTTTCTTTTTTATTGTATGATTGAAATACTCCAGCGCCTGGCGAATGTTGGTTTGATTACCTTCAGGCTGGAATGAAAGCACTTCACGGATAATTCTTAATGCGTGACTTTTTCCTTTTCGAGGCGGAACGAACTTTTCAATTCTATCGGTAAAAAGTATCAGCCCGACTTTGTCGTTATTCTTCAATGCGGAGAAAGCAAGGATGGCGCTTAACTCGGCAGCAATTTGCTGTTTGGTTTTCTCAACGGAACCGAAAACAAGCGACCCGCTTAGATCAACAAGAAGCATAACCGTAAGTTCGCGTTCCTCTTCAAATATTTTTACGAACGGGTGACCGAATCGCGCGCTCACATTCCAATCGATGCTTCGAATGTCATCGCCGAAATTATATTCTCGCACTTCCGAGAATTCGATTCCTCTTCCTTTGAAAACGGAATGATACTCGCCTGAAAAAACATCGTTCACAATTCCGCGCGTGCGAATCTCGATTTGTCTTACTTGTTTAAGTAATTCTTTTGTCAACATAATTAGTCATTCGACATTAGCCATTTGTCATTAGCAGACTTTAGATTTCCTAATGACCATTGACCAATGACATTTTATCACGGTACTTCAATTCTATTCAAAATTTTTGAAATGATAGTTTCCGAAGTTATATCCTCTGCTTCAGCTTCGTATGTTACCGCAACACGATGACGCAATACATCGGCACAGATAGAACGCACGTCTTCAGGAATTACGTAGCCGCGTCTTCTGATAAAAGCTATTGCACGTGCACCGAGCGCCAAATTAATTGATGCGCGGGGTGATGCGCCGTAGCTGATCAATTCAGTCAGCTCATCCAATCCGTAATCTTTCGGATTTCTGGTAGCGAAAACAATATCAAGAATATACTTCTCAATTTTTTCGTCAACATAAATTTCATGAACCAGCTTTCTTGCTTTCAAAATATCTTCGGGAGAAATAATTGGATTGATCGACGGCATTTCATCAGCCGTGTTCAACTTCATAATTTTTTGTTCTTCTTCGCGCGACGGATATGTGATTTTCACTTTCAACATGAAACGATCTACCTGCGCTTCCGGCAAAGGATAAGTTCCTTCCTGCTCAATCGGGTTTTGAGTAGCGAGCACGAGAAACGGTTCATCTAATTTAAAAGTTGTATCGCCGATTGTTACCTGACGCTCCTGCATCGCTTCAAGAAGCGCACTCTGAACTTTTGCGGGTGAACGGTTGATTTCATCTGCCAAAATAAAATTGGCGAAGACGGGACCTTTCTTAATTGTAAAGTTTCCATCCTTCTGGTTGTAGATCAATGTTCCGATAAGATCTGCCGGAAGAAGATCGGGAGTGAATTGTATTCTCTGGAATTTAGCTTTCATCGAAGCTGCGAGAGACTTGATTGCAAGCGTCTTTGCCAAACCCGGTACGCCTTCCAGCAAAACGTGTCCGTTGCCAAGAATACCGACAACAAGGCGTTCAAGCATGGCTTTTTGTCCTACAATCGTCTTGCCAATTTCATTGAAAAGCAGATCAATGAACTCGCTTTCCCGTCTAATTTTCTCATTGAGCGCAGTAATATCCAATTTGAACCCTCACTGTTTTTTTAATTCGAATATTTTCTTACAAACTTACATCTAATCTGGTTTCGAAAATTTTATGAAAATCTGTTAAAAGCCAAAGTTTTTTTTGCGCGCTAATATAAGAAATTTATCTCACCGGCATTGAATCAATCGTGCTGATTTCGAAGAGCAATCTCCGGATGACGCAATGTTTTCAGTACAAGCGTCACACTCAATCGTTGTAGAAATGAATTAAATATTGTTTAAACCAGAAGATTCTTTTGGAGGTCTAACTCTTAAATAAAATTTAACATTTAGGGAGTAAAATCATGCGTAAGCTAACATTAATGTCCACGGCAATTGTTCTGGTATTTTCAATTTCGGTTCAGGCTCAAATGAGAATGTCTCATGCCGATAGGGTAAAACAATATCAAGAGAGACTGAAGCTGAATGAGAAACAAACCAAATCGGTTGATGCAATTCTCACCAAATCAGAAGAGAAAATGAAAAGCATAAATACAGAAGACCGGATGCAGCGAAGAGAAGAGATGATGAAAATTATGGATGATGCCAATAAGCAGATTGAAAAAGTTCTTACCGCAACTCAGAAAGATGAATTGAAAAAGATGATTGAAGAACGACAAAACCGTTTCCGCGGCGGAATGCGACCAAATAATCAATAACAGAAATTAATTCTTAAACAGAAAAGATATTAGAGACTAAACATGAAAAAGAAAGTTATAATCATAAGTTCGGTTGTAGTTGGTTTGCTATTAGTTGGTTACTTTTTATTT
>JAJYMU010000294.1 GCA_021786655.1 Bacteroidota bacterium | reverse complement strand
GGCGAAGAAATGTTTCTCCGTTTCGGTGATGTCGAGAAAGCAAACGCGTGGATTGATGAATGGATCGGCCAGAAAATAAATTCGATGGAATTGTGGAAGCTGCTCTGTTCAACAGTAAAAAATTTTAATGAAGACGAATTCGATTCGTTCTTGAACGAAATAGAACTGGACCCGGCGTTCAAAGAGTTTGTCGGCTTCTGTGAATCGGAAGGATTTGAAATACGAGTACTAAGCGATGGGTTTGATTATTACATTCAGAAAGTATTGAAGCGGGAAGGATTGGAACGCCTCGAAGTGTATTCCAACAAATTAACGTTTGGCGCTGAAGGAAATCTAATCCCGGAATTTCCTTTCACGGACGAAGAATGCCAGCGTTGCGCAAACTGCAAAAGAAATCACGTTCTCAATTTCAGTGCGGAAGATGATTATACTTTTTACATCGGCGACGGATATACAGATGTGTGCCCATCCCAATTTTGCGATTTTATTTTTGCGAAGAATACACTGCTGCGGCAATGCGAAATTAATCGGGTTACATATTTTCCCTATTCTACATTTAGCGACGTAACAAAAAAAATTAGCGAACTAAAAGACAAAAAACGGCTGCGCAAACGACATCAAGCCGAATTGAAGAGAAGAGAAGTTTTCATTTCCGGATGAGCCGGAAATGAGTCATTAGGGATTAGTCATTATTAATTGATCCTGGGGTGATAATTGACGGACATAAATGAATTGGAAGTGTACAATCTTTCAATGGAAATTGCTGAAAACGTTTGGAAAGATGTAATAAAATGGAATTATTTCGAACGTGACTCAATGGGTAAACAATTAGTAAGAGCAGTCGATTCAATAGGCGCGAATATAGCGGAAGGTTTCGGAAGATTTCATTTTCAAGAGAACAAACATTTTTGTTATTACGCAAGAGGTTCGTTATTCGAAACAAAAGTGTGGCTGCAAAAAGCATTAACAAGAAAATTAATTACCGAAGAAGTGTTCACTGAACTCAACAACAAAATAAAATTATTACACGTAAAGCTGAATGCGTACATTAAATCTATTGGTAAAGATTATACTAATTCCAAATGACTAATGACGATTGACAAATACCTAATAAACTCTGACTAATTTCGAATGCGTACTATGAGTAATTTTGCAAATGACATATTTAAGTACCGAAGCTACACACCGCTTCCCTTTGTGGTTTTGATGGTTGTTTTTCAGAACGCAACTATCGAGAGCATGCTGATTGGCTTTGTTGTACTAGCGCTTGGAGAATTCTTTCGTCTGTGGGGCGTTTCTTATGCCGGCAGTGAAACGCGTACTACAAGTGGTGTCGGCGGAACATATTTGGTTGTATCCGGCGCTTACGCTTATTTGCGCAATCCTCTCTATCTCGGCAACATGCTGATGTACCTTGGCGTTGGAATAATGTCGATGGCTTTATTTCCCTATCTTCAAATTATCGCGCTCTGTTTCTTCTATTGGCAATATACCGTGATAATAAAAGAAGAAGAAAATTTTTTACGCGGAAAGTACGGACAAAGTTATGTTGATTATTGTGCTTCCGTTCCGAAACTGATACCAAACTTTTCGCGATATAAAAATCCCGGCATCGAACAACCCTCGTTTAATTTGCAAGCGGGATTACGTTCCGAAAGGCGAACTTCCCAGGCAATCGTTTTAATTGTATTGTTAATAATAATCCGTTACGTGCTGAGTTGAATAAGAAATTAATGATCATAGCGGGTGAAGCTTCCGGCGATTTGCACGGCGCCGGTTTGATAAGAGAATTAAAAAAACTCGATTCCACGATTCAGATTTTCGGCATAGGCGGCGATAGAATGATTTCCGCCGGAATGAACGCGCAATATCATATCAAACAGATGGCGTTCCTAGGATTCATCGAAGTGCTGCGCCATTTACCGTTCATTACAAAAGTCCGGAAAGTGTTGATCAAAAAAATTGAAGATGAAAAAATAAATACAGTTGTGCTGATTGATTACCCCGGGTTCAACTTGAATATTGCAAAGAAACTTCATGCGCTTGGTAAAAAAAATATCTATTACATTGCCCCGCAAGTGTGGGCTTGGGGAACCGGAAGAATAAAAAAGATTCGGCAGTTGGTAAACAAGATGCTGGTTGTATTCCCTTTCGAAGAAGAACTTTACAAACGCGAAAATGTTAACGTTGAGTACGTCGGTCATCCGTTGGTTGAGAGCATCGAGAACTATTCACTAATGAGCAAGGAAACTCTTTTTTCAAAATTGAATCTCGAAACCAGCAAAGAGATTTTACTGATTCTTCCCGGCAGCAGAAAGCATGAGATTAGAAAAATATTTCCGGAGTGTATTGCGGCGGCAGAAAAATTATCGAAGGATTTCAATCTTCAGACAGTTGTAGCTTGCGCTGAAAATATCGACGAAAAGATTTTCCGCGGTCTCGTAAGCGAAACAAATTACAAGATCGTTAAAGGATACACATACGACTTGCTCAAACATTCGCGCTTCGGAATTATTAAATCCGGAACATCAACACTTGAAGCCGGATATTTTCAGCTTCCGTTCATCGTTGTTTACTCTACAAGTTTTATGACTTACTGGCTTGGTAAGAAAGTTGTCAACATAAGCAACATTGCTATGGCGAATATATTATTGAAAGAAACCGTTGTTGACGAGCTGATCCAGAAAGACGCGAACAGAATAAATATTTATGATAAGTGTGCCGCATTGCTTTCCGACAACGGGAAATATGATTCACTCAGACAGAAACTTGGTGAGTTAAAAGAAAAACTTGGCGGACTCGGGGCTTCGCAAAAAGCCGCCGCGTCAATTTATGCTCTGTTGAATGAAGCTTAGCGAAACACAAAGAAATGTTCTTCGATATATTGGAATTAAATCCGCCAGTTTGGCAATTCGCCTCTTAATGAAAACGCTAAGAGTTCGAATTGTGAACGGCGAAGCGATAACGAAAGCCGTGAATGAAAAAAGAAATTTCGTTTCTGCATTCTGGCATGGCTCGATGATGATCGGATGGTACATTCATCGCATGAAAGATGTTTCTGCGCTCGTAAGCCAAAGTAAAGACGGAGATGTGCTTGCCGCGGTGTTGGAAAAATGGAATTACAATGTTGTACGCGGCTCAAGTTCTGTAGGCGGACAAGAAGCTTTAGCAATTATGGTTGAATTGATTCAAAAAAATTATTCGCTGGCAATTACGCCGGATGGACCGCGTGGACCGATTCACAAAATGAAAGCCGGCGCCGTTGTGGCGGCTAAGAAATCTTCCGTTCCACTTTTCTTGGCTGGCATCGGAATCAAAAATAAGATTGTTCTAAAAAGCTGGGATCGTTTCGAAGTTCCGAAACCGTTTGCGAAAGTTGTAGTTGTTTATTCCGAGCCAGTTTTGATTGATGGAAATTTAAGTCGCGATGAAACTAGCGAAAAAATAGTCGAATGCGAAAATTTGTTAAATAAGCTGCAAAAGGATGCGTTGGAGTTGTGCTAAAATTAGTAAGAATATTGTTATCACCGCTGGCAATAATTTTTTCGTTCATTATAAAAGTTAGAAACTTGTTCTTTGAAAAAAACATTTTCAAAATATCGAAAGTCGATGCAAAAGTAATTTCCGTGGGCAATTTAACCGTAGGCGGTTCCGGTAAAACACCCGCGGTGATGATGCTCGCAAAGACTTTACAGAGTCAAAACAGAAAAATCGGTTTGTTAAGCCGCGGATACGGACGCAAATCGTACGGATATGTTTACGTCAGCAACGGAAATAAAATTTTAAGCTCAGTTGATGAATCCGGCGACGAAATGTACTTCATGTCGGACGAACTAAAGGTTCCGACCGCAGTTGCCGAACGCAGAGTTGACGGCGCAAAACGGTTCATTCGCGATTCACATGTTGACGCGATAATACTTGACGATGCGTTCCAACACAGATGGATTCACCGCGATCTCGATATTGTGGTAATCGATCAAAGATTCTTGCTTAAAACGGGACGGATAGAACAAAAGATGCTTCCGCAGGGTTTAATGAGAGAACCTTTTAGTTCTTTGGAGCGCGCCGATGTAATAATTATCAACAGAAAATTTTCTGTAAAAGATGAGATTCCGGAAAAACTGAAAAAATATTTCGTGAACAAGCAAGTGTTTACCGGGTTTTACATCGAAGAAGGAATATACGACGTCAAGACGCATCATTCGTTCGACATTAAGGAATTCCAAGGACAGAAAAGTTTGGTGGTTTGCGGCATTGCTAATCCGGATTCCGTATTAAAAGTTTTTGGGAATAATCATATCGATGTTGCGAATAAAATGATCTTTACCGATCATAAAAATTACAGTCTGAAAGAAGTGCAGAACATCAGAAAGAAATTTTACGATACCAATTCATACTCTGTTCTAACTACGCAAAAGGATGCGGTTAAGCTGAACAAGTATTCCAAGGAGTTGGACGATATTGATATTTATTA